>JAEYFY010000231.1 GCA_023454395.1 Pseudomonadota bacterium | reverse complement strand
ATAAATAAGGTCTATGTTGTCGAGTGGCGATTGTAGCAAGAGTTACAAGGAAAATCTTTTTAATCAGTTTCTTATTTATTTTGTAAAATAAATAGAGAGAATAGCTACTATTAATTTATTGTCGTATTAGCCGTTAACTAGACTACGATAAACAGATAAGATATTGACGAATTCTATTAGTGAGGATGTGATGAGTTATCAATATGCAGGATTGTATGCCATTTTAAAGCGTGTACTTGGTTGGCTTATTTTTATTCCTGCCTTTATTTCAACAGCAGTATCATTGATAGGCTTGGCGGCAATACAACGCCCAACCGGCGATGGTGTAAATGCCGTAATTAATGATTTTTTTCGTGTATTAGCAGAAATGGTGCAATTTAATACGCCTTTTTTAGGTTTTTTCTGGCGAAATTCACCTATTCCCAATACACAAATGGGATTTAGCCAAGAAAATATCACTTTTTTTGTTATCTTTCTTTTTATATTTATTGGCTTAGCATTCAGTGCATCAGGATTACGAATTTATCGCCAAGTGAAATATTTGAAAGAAAATATACAAGACCAGCTTATTATCGAACGTGCAATGAAAAGTGGTGTGACTGCTGAAGAATTGCAACAAAATATTAAATTACCTCGACATACTATCTTTACACAAATTATGGTGCTTTATCTGTCACCTCTGATTGTTATTGCAATAGGTTATTTCTTGATGAAATTTTTAGGATGGTAACACGGCTTTAAAGTGAACGAGGATGGTTCATTTATATTAACTGAAGGGAAAAATAAACCTCGCGTAACTGAATCTGGCGAGGTTATATTTTTTAGTTTATGCATTTTATCTCAGAGCTATTCCACTCTTTTTCTATTAAGGTGTTGCTAATAGATCATCAATTATTTTTCTGACTTCTAAATAATTTTCTTCGCCCCCAAATAAATTGCAACGGTTGAGGAAGAAATAGAGTTGGTAAATAGGCTGACGTGATAAAAATTTATCTGATAATGGCCAAACACTTTGATAACCATCGAAAATATTTGCAGGCACGGCTGTGCAAAGTGGTAACATCGCGATATCACACTCTCGATCACCCCAATAACAAGCAGGATCAAACACTGTACCTTCTGATTGACCAATCGCAGCACAGTTTTTAGGCCATAAGTTGCCGTGAAGCAGAGAGGGTTGTGGATTATGATCAGCTAGGCGATGATTGATGACTTGGATTATCTCGTCGATATCCCCAAAAATCATACCTTTCTCAGAAGCCAGTTGTAGCTGAAAACCAATACGTTTTTCAGAATAAAAGTGACTCCAGCGTTTTTCCCAGCTATTAAGTTGAGGTGTTGTATCGATTTGGGTATCGAAATCAAAGCCATAGCTAGGTTGTTCTTCCCACTGATGTAGTCTTGCTAGTTGTTGTCCAAAACAATAGGCGCTATGAGGTGTAAATGGTTGAACAGGCAAAAATTCAAGGAGTAGAAAGCTGGCATCTTTACTATTACCAATACCAAGAACTCGAGGCGTTCGAATTGTTTGGCTTTTGGCTAACATTTCGAGTTGTTCTGCCTCATTTTTAAAATTAGGCAAAAATTCACGCAAATTAGATTTCACAAAAACTGGCGTATCACCATAATAAATTTTCCATGTATGATGAATATCGCCACTAGAAAGGTGGAGTTTTTCGTTTATCTTTGCTGAAAATCCTAAGTTTGATTCCAGTAAACGACCTATATTCTGCCACATACTTACACCTCGCAAAGTTGTTTACTTAGTAGACCCAAATAAAATAATAACGAGCAATGTTTATACTATGACAATAACACTTTAATTAAATCAATAAAGTATAAAGCTAAAAAACGGGATGATTATCCCGTTTTTGCTGAGATAAAAAATATTATCAGGCGCTAGCGGGTTTTGTTTGTCGCTTTATTTTTGCCAACTTTATCTGATTACAGAGTAGCGCAATAATAAAGAACACAGCTTGCGTTAGCACAATACAAGGACCTGTTGCTCCATCAATATGGAAACTAATAAATGTGCCTATAACGCTAGATGCGACAGAAAATACAATTGCCAACATAATCATGCGTGAAAAACTACGTGTTAATAAATACGCAGTGATCCCCGGCGAAATAAGCATGGCGACAACTAAAATAATCCCAACCGCTTGCATTGAAGCAACAATGGTTAATGCCAAAATAGACAGCAATCCATAGTGTAATAATGTGACAGGTAGACCAACAATTCTTGCTTGGTTAGGATCAAAGCAATAAAGCATAAAATCTTTTTGCTTAATAAGCATAATAGTGATGGTAATTACACAGATAATGCCGATTTGAATTAATACATCAGGTGTAATGCCTAAAATATTACCAAATAAAATATGCATTAAATGTTGGTCTGTATCGACACTGGCAAAAATGACCAACCCCACAGCAAACATGCCTGAGAATACGATCCCCATTACAGTATCTTCTTTAATGCGGCTGTGATCTTTTAAATAACCGGTAGCAAAAGAGCAAAATAGCCCAGAAAGAAAGGCACCAACTGTTAACGGGATCGCGGTGACATAAGCAAGAACAACACCGGGTAAAACGGCATGAGAGATTGCATCCCCCATCAAAGACCAGCCTTTTAATACCATATAACAAGATAAAATAGCACAGGCGATACCTATGATAATCGCGGCAACAATAGCGCGTTGCATAAATGGATATTGAAAAGGCTCAATGAAAAACTCCATCAACTCATTCATAGTTTCACCTCTTCTGGTTTTGTTGATCCTTTATGCTGGTGAGATTGTGTGATCAACTGTTGTGAACTCTGACGAGCACGACGGCGAGCGGCTAACATACCGTGTTTAGGGGCAAATAAGAAAGCCAACAAAAAGAGTGATGTTTGCATTGTGACAATTACGCCACCTGTTGCACCATTAAAGAAGTAGCTAAGATAAGCACCTACAGCACTTGTGATTGTGCCAATACAGATAGCAATAATAGCAAGTCGTTTAAATTGATCTGTGAGTAAGTAAGCTGTTGCACCGGGAGTCACTACCATAGCAATGACAAGGATGGCGCCAACAGTTTGAAGCGCCGCAACAGTACATGCGCTCAGAAGCGTAAAAAAGATAATTTTTAATTTTAATGGCGATAAACCGATGGATTTTGCATGAACTTCATCAAAAAAAACCACTAGCAAATCTTTCCAAATACAAAATAAAACTAAGAAAGAGACACCTGTGATAATCACTACTTGCCATACATCTTCATCAGCAATACCTAAAATATTTCCGAGAATAATGGTCTGAACGTTGACGGCTGTCGGTTTAAGCGAAACCAGCAACAGACCAAAGGCAAAAAAAGTGGAGAAAATAAAACCAATAACGGCATCTTCACGAAGGCGGGTAATATGACGAATAAATGTCATTGATAATGCAGCGAGCAAACCGGTAAAAAAAGCACCCACTGCATAAGGTAAACCTAATATATAAGCCCCAGCAACACCGGGAACAACAGAGTGGGAAAGGGCATCTCCCATTAACGACCAACCTTTCAAAATAAGATAGGATGAAAGAAAAGCGCAGACAGCACCAACTAAGGCACTCACCCAAATTGCTTTCACCATATAGTTATATTCAAAAGGTTGTAGGAGTAAATCTAGCATGGCTAATCTCCTTGTTTGCGTTGGCTTTGGTGCGCTGGAGTATGCTCTTTTTGATGACCATAAAAGACAGCAGCACGTTCATCATCGGTAATGACAGTAAGTGAACGTGGATCGTCATCATCATGAAGATCAGAACCTGATAAGCTAATGTGGCGTAACACACCACCAAATGCGTGCTCTAAGTTTTTCTGTGTAAACGTCGTTTCAGTTGGACCACTGTCTAACACTGTTCTATTGATTAAAATAACGTGGTCACAAAATTCAGGCACACTTCCTAAGTTGTGTGTTGAAACTAAAACTAAGTGACCTTCTTCGCGCAAATTGCGTAAAAGCTCGATAATGGCATTTTCTGTTTTAACATCGACACCAGTAAAAGGTTCATCAAGTAATAAAACAGTACCTTCTTGAGCCATTGCACGCGCTAAGAAAACACGTTTTTTCTGACCACCAGAAAGCTCACCAATTTGGCGATGCCCTAAGCCTGATAAGCCCACGCGTTCTAATGATGCTTCAACAACTTCATGGTCACGTTTTGAAGGAATACGAAAAAATCCCATTTTTCCATAGCGTCCCATCATCACAACATCAGAAACGAGAACGGGAAAGTTCCAGTCAACCTCTTCTGTTTGTGGAACATAGGCGATCATATTTTGTTTTAACGCCTGCTGGATAGGGCTATCGTTTAATGTCACTTTACCTTTAGAGGGCTTTACCAGCCCCATAATGGTTTTAAATAGAGTGGATTTACCACTGCCATTGATACCCACTAGGGCGCAAATAGTGCCACCAGTGATAGAAAAACTTGCATCGAAAATAGCTGTATGACCGTTGTTGTAAGTTACTGTGGCATTATCAACAGTCAACGTAGGATTAGCTTTTATATTGCTCATTGCCCAAATCCTTTCGCAATTGTATCTACTGTAATAGTAATTAAATCAATATAAGTGGGAACTTCGCCACCTTCAGCGGAAAGTGAGTCAACATAAAGAACACCACCGTATTTTGCGCCTGTTTCTTTGCTGACTTGTTTAGCCGGTTTATCTGAAATTGTACTTTCACTAAAGACAACAGGAATTTTATGTTCTCTAACGGTATCAATCACATATTTAACCTGTTGAGGTGTGCCTTGTTCTTCTGCATTGATTGGCCATAAATAAACTTCTTTAAAGCCATAGTCATTAGTTAAATAGCTGAATGCACCTTCACTGGTTACTAACCAACGCTCTTCTTGTGGAATACGAGATAATCTTTCTCTTAATGGTGCGTCAAGCTGTTTAATTTTTTCTGCGTAGCGTGCCGCATTTTGATTATAAATAGCCGCATTATCTGGATCATGTTCAACAAGTGCCTTGCGAATATTTTCAATATAAATTAATGCATTATTCGGTGACATCCACGCATGTGGATTAGGGTTGTTTTTGTAAGCACCTTCACTGATTGCCATTGGTGTGATGCCTTCAGTGACAACAACAGCGGGTACGTTACGTAACTCATTAAAAAAACGTTCAAACCAACGTTCAAGATTTAAGCCATTCCATAAGATAAGATCAGCCTTTTGAGCTTTTACAATATCTTTAGGAGTCGGTTGGTAATCGTGAATTTCAGCACCGGGTTTTGTGATTGATTCGACAATTGCGGCATCTCCAGCCACATTTTGAGCGATATCTTGAATAATAGTAAATGTGGTGACAACTTTTAGTTTATCTTTTGCTTGTGTAGGTGCTGTTAAAAATACAGATGCCACAAGGCATAAAGCCGTGAGTGAAAATTTGTTTACAGAGCGAAATATATCCATATTATTATTGCCTTATAGTTGCAGAGTTATTTTCTCAATTGATAATGATTATCAATATCATTTCAAAAAAGTCAAGTTATCTCTGTGTAAAAAGCTTCATTTGATAATGACTAGAAATAAGATAACAACATGTATTCCAATAAATGTTAAGTAGATTGTCGAGTTTTGTCACAAAAATTAACAATAGTTCGTAACTATTTGTGCAAGAGCTTATTTTTATTACGTATAAAAAACCACGTTCCTTTATTCACCCAAGGTGGATTATGCCTCTACAGTTTTATCGCTGCCTTTCAACACCTCTTTTACATTGCATTTAATGCACATAACTTATTCAAATTTTATTCAAAAATTAAGTCATAACACGATATAAACCTGTGATGGCAGATCCTATTCTGATTAATATATTTGGAAGGCAATGTGGGGAAGAGGATAGATTTGAGATAAAACGCACACACTAGAAGTAGTAATAGATTGATTTATTTCTTATGCTTTGCCATATTTTAGCATGCATTTTTGCGTGAAAATAGAATAATATATCTATAGCTTATTGATATATAAAGCAGTCTTTGTACAACCCTTTATGCAAAAGGATAAAACGTGAAAGTAAACATCATCTTTTCTTTGGCAATTTTGCTTCTTGCTGGTTGTGCTGATCATGCTCGTCAACCTGTTCAAAAAGAAACATCACGATTTTTAAGCCAAAAACCAGTAGAGAATCGCGTTAATAATGCTTCAATCTCAACGGCACAATGGAGATCAACACCTTTTGATAACCATATACAGCAAGCCTCAAGCCGTTACGATGTTGATGAAACATTAATTAAGGCGATTATCCAAGTTGAATCAAACTTTAGACCTGAAGTTATTAGCAAATCAAATGCAGTTGGATTAATGCAAATTAAAGCATCAACCGCGGGAAGAGATGTTTACCAAAATAGAGGCAAGGCAGGGCAGCCAACAACGGCTCAACTAAAAGATCCCGCCATTAATATCGATTTGGGTACAGCTTATATTCAATTATTAAGAGAGCGCCACCTTGTTGGTATTGCCGATCCTGAAACGCTTTATTACGCTACTATTCTTGCTTATGTGAATGGCGCTGGCGCTTTATTAAGAACATTTGATAAAGATAGAGATAATGCTATCGCTAAAATTAATTCAATGAGTGCGGATGATTTTTATCGTTATGTTGAAAAAAATCATCCGGCTTCTCAAGCACCGCGTTATTTAGCAAAAGTCAGGGCGGCTTACCATGCAGGTGATAATTAATCTGGCAAATTAGCAGCTGCTTGAGCCTGTTTTAATAAAGCAGGCAAATCAGCAATAATTTCAAGAACGCCATTGATCATAAACTGAACACCCATACAGATTAATAAAAATCCCATTACGCGAGAAATAGCGTCAATACCACTGTGACCTAAATATTTCATAATGCGGGTGGAGCCACGAAGTGATACCCAAACAATAATGCTAATTAAAAAGAAGCTTGTTACAGGGGCGATATACAATACCCATTGTGCAATATCAGTACGCGAGGGGATTGAAGCTGCTGTACTAATTATCATTGCAATGGTTCCGGGTCCTGCTGTACTTGGCATTGCTAAAGGAACAAAAGCAATATTAGGCTCTTTGGGATTATGATGTGGATTGTCATCGTCTGAAACAGGGTCATCGACATTAGGTGTGTTTGGAAACAGCATACTAAAGCCAATAAAGGCAACGATCATTCCACCTGCAATACGAAGACCGGGGATCGAAATACCAAACGTTGTCATTATGATCCGCCCCGCATAGAACGCGATGGTCATAATGAGGAAAATATATACACATGCCATTAAGGATTGTTGATTACGTTGTTCCTTTGTCATATTGCCTGAAAGGCCAAGCCAAAGAGCAACAGTCGTTAATGGATTAGTTAAAGGCAAAAGCAAAATAAGACCAAGACCGATAGCCTGAAAAAACTGGTAAACAGAGTGCATGGAATATAAAAGCTCCCAATAACAGGTGATTAAGGAGTAATTATGATAACAAATTAAACGAGATAATAGTTATTTTACTCGTAATATTCTTAATGTGTATTAGTATTTTTTCATAAGCCATTCTAAATGCACTTTTACCGATCCCCAGTCATAATCAGTAATACTATAAACACAAGTATCTCTTTTTTGCCCCATTGTCGTTAATCTATGATTACGTAAAATACCATCCAGTTTTGCCCCAAGTCGCTCAATCGCTCTACGGCTAGTTTGATTTAATAGATGAGTACGAAATTCAACAGCAATGCACTGTAAATCTTCTAAGGCATATTTAAGTAAGAGATATTTGGCTTCTGTGTTTATTCCTGTTCTTTGTACTTCTTTGGTATACCACGTTGAACCAATTTCTAATCTTGGTGTTTGGTTATCAATATTCATAAAGGTTGTTATGCCAACCACACGGTTATTAGCTTTAGAAATAATGGTAAAAGGCAACATTAACCCTTTTTGTTGCAACTGAAGTTTATGCTCAATATCGCGTTGTAACTCTGTTACTGAAGGAACGGTGGTATACCAAAGCTCATCGGGCCTATCTTTTTCGATTAATTGATAAAGCTCTGAGTAGTGTTCCATACTTAGAGGCACTAAACGCACAAGTTTTCCTTCTAATGTTGTCCACTCTGTTATCTTTTTCATAATAAATATTCTCAGGGGTTGTTAATAAAAATGCGTTTTTTAAGAATACTTTTTATACATAACAAATTTATGAATTAATATTGTTATTTAAAAGGCTATTAAAAAATAAGCCAAATTCAGAATGATGGAAATAGAGAAAAAAGAGTGCGAGTGATTTTTTCTCAACAGAAAATGACCGTCTCACCACAGGTGAGCCAGCATCATGCGTGTTAATCTATAATTCAGTAATAGTGATATAACCGTAAACACAATAGATTGGTAAAAAGATGACAGATTTAATTGAATGGGATGATTTTTTACGTGTAGAAATGAGAGTGGGAACGATTATTAGCGCAGAAATAAATAAGAAAGCTAATAAACCTGCTTATGTAATGGAAGTTGATTTGGGCGAATTAGGCATAAAGCGTTCAAGTGCTCAAATTACGGTAAACTATACACCTGAAGATCTTGTGGGACGTCGCATTTTATGTGTATGTAATTTCCCAGTTAAACGCATTGCAGGTATAAAATCTGAAGTCTTAATTACAGGGGCGCCTGATGAAACGGGCGCAATTGTATTGGCTGAGTTTAACTTGCCTTTACCAAATGGTTCACGTTTAGCATAAATAAGTATCTTGATAAGACACTCTTAAATAGTGATGTTCTGCTGAGTTTTGATATAGTAATTGTTCAATAGCAGGATGGATATAAAGGAGTGTCTTTTGTTATTACCTCAATTGCATTTGCGATGTTATACACAAGAGACGGTATCTCATCAGCATGATAATTTATGGCAGATTATTTTCGGGCTTTCAGGTTCGATGGAAGTTAATTTCAATCGAGAGGATTTTCTGATTTCCAGTCAAAACTGTTTGATTATTCCTCCAACTATTCATCATGCCTTTTCCGGTAATATAGATAATAAAAATCTTATTCTGGAACTCCCTGCAACCTCTCAATGGCAATTAAGTGAGAAAGGTGGGCAATTTGCGTTATCACCAGCAGCTATTAGTTTATTAGAGTGGCTACATCAATATCCTCAACCTCCAGATCAATATTCAACGATCACACGTTTATTACTCGCTCAAATGAAAATACAAAAAGGTTGGCGTGATAGTTTGGATGCTTGGTTAGCGAATAAATTACATACACCATTGACCACACATGATATTGCTTTTGCTTTTAATTCATCAGCAAGTACATTACAGCGAAAAATGAAAGCCGAGGTGGGAGTATCTGTGATGCAATATGTCACTCAACAGCGGCTTAGCAAAGCTGCTGAATTATTAAAATACACATCAGTAAATATTGAAAATATCGCTTTAGCCGTAGGGTATGACTCGCATTCTGCATTTAGTCAGGCATTTCGCCAATACTTTAATAAAAGCCCTACTGAATATCGACAAGATTAAGCCATTACAGCACTTTTCTTTCTGCCGAATAAACACGAGGGCATAATTTATCGAAAGCGAGTGTAAACAAATAGGTATAAACAAAGAAAAACACTAATATAGTGATTTCCATGCTTATTGCTTTGATAAAACCCACATTATACCACCACATATAAAGTGGAATGGTAAAGAAGAACAGACCTAATTCAAAACTTATTGCATGGGTAAGTCGTACCATAACTGTACGCTTTTTTATTTTTAATTTTGACTCAATTAATTCAAAGAAAGAATTAAAAATATAGTTCCAAATCAAGGCAATAATAGAAACAGCGATTGCAACGGGTAGTGAATTATGTGATTGGCTTTGGCTTAATATTGCAAGTAAAACAGTGCTTAATAAAATCGCAAGAGTTTCAAAGGTAATAGCATAGACTAATTTACGAGAGCGGGGTTTTAGATAAAACACGTTACACACCTTTATATTAACAATGAAGATCCTGGTCCGCCCCAGAGAATGTTATTTTAAAAGCCACGGTTTCCGCTTGATTGGTACTGATACTAATAAAATCCTATAAAAAAGGCAAAGTTTGTCTATAAGACGCACGTTAACAGATTAGTGAGTTTTATTAAGAATGACTTGGGTCTTTAAATAGAGATTTCTTTTGTTTTAACTCTTTTAAAGAAGAAGGTGTAAGACATTTTATCGAATAATCTACCTTTTAAATATTTATATTTAATTTGGTATATTTTATTAATATATTCAATTTATTATGATTAATTGCTGATTTCTATTTTAGTAAAAAAAGTATCGACCTCATCTTAAATTAACTGTATATTTAGACAGTAGTTTAAACATAAGGAGATACTACATGCGTAATGTAAAAGGAATTCAAATTATTGGACTAAATAACATTCCTAGCAATGTTTCTACGGGTTATGGTAATACTGATACTGGTAAAGTTTTTAACTCTGATGGTTCATTTCTTGTCTATACAAGAATTCGCTTAATTGGTTCGGATGATGAAGCCCTAAAAGATACTCGTTTCGAAACTGTTTCTGGCGTAACGGCTGATTTTCAGGAAGTTCCTTGTGATAAAGATGGAAATGTTTTAATGACCCATCATGTAATCACAAGACCGGCAGGAGAAGGTGAATATAGTCGTGAAAATGGTTATTCACATGGTGTCGGCATTCGTTTATTTATTTTTTGTAAACAAGAGCCAACTCATCGCATTAATTTAACTACGGGTGAGATCAGCGCTAATACTGATGATAACTACCTGCGTCATATTACATTTTCTTATGCAGTTCTTGGCCGTTAGTTAAAGATCTAGTTAAAGATTAAGATAAATAGCCTTTGATTAATATCAGAGGCTATTTTTATAGCTAAGAAGCTTATATATTTTTAACTGAGTGTTTTAAAAAAGTAATCATGCCATCAAAAAGATAGAGAATAAAAAATAGATAAAGAAAAGAATATCGAGTCAATTAATACAATGTGATGAGTGAGTTTTTTCTATTTTTGATTTTGTATTTTCTTCGTGTTTTCTTGGGGAAATATAGGCAGATAAATGTATAAATCTTTACTGTCTGTGATAATATCCCCCCTGAGTTGCGATAAGGCTCAGTGATGCTATGGATATTTATAAAATAAATATGTGTACATAACTGTAGTGCAAACCTCGCGAGGTAAAGTGAGAAATTGTCGTAACGTACTGAATATATATGAAATAAAAAGCTTACAAGTGATCTTGCGTATGGGTCACCACTGTAAATAAGGATTTTAAATGCCAATTATTACTCTTCCTGACGGAAGCCAACGTCAATTTGAAAATGCAGTTTCTGTCATGGATG
>JAEYFY010000225.1 GCA_023454395.1 Pseudomonadota bacterium | reverse complement strand
TCATACGCATGGTCTGGCTGTCATTGCTATATCAGGTCTGCGGTAAAAAACGAAATCATCCCCGGTACGCAATGGCACGCACATTTCAGTTAATTTGGACAATGGGCAGGAGGGTAACACCAGATGGAGGGGAATAATAAGAAAAAATCATCCTCTGAAATGCAATGTGACGGGTATTCCAGATGTATAAAGATGTGCTTTCTCTCTATCGACGCGTGCATGCTGGAGCAAAATTCCTCCCTGAGGTGGCACCTGGCGTTGGAAATTTGTCCAATCCAAAGAAGAAATAGATTATTTATCGGTCGCATAGTGCAAAATGTGAGCGATAGAACATTTTATGCAATTTTTTAGTTGCATGAGTGCGCATGTCTCCATAAAATGCGCGCTACTTGATGCCGACTTAGCTCAGTAGGTAGAGCAACTGACTTGTAATCAGTAGGTCACCAGTTCGACTCCGGTAGCCGGCACCATATAAGAACCCGTTATTTCGCAAGAGATAACGGGTTTTTTCTTGGATCAATTTTAATATTGAATTAGCGATTTTAAAAAACACCACATAAAAAGATCGTGGTGTTTTTGTGTATTATCGTGATCACCAACCCATCACAGACCAATTAAATACTCGCCCCAAAATTTTCACTTCTTCTAATGTAGAACGCTCATCTGGGTAATCAATAGTATTATAGCTACGGATGATAATAGTGTTATTGGGGAGTCGATGTAAAATTTTGACCCTCAAAAGATCGCCTTGTTGAATAGCATAAATACCGCCATCAACAATTTTTGTATGCCCTGTACTGATAGTGACAATCGAACCATCAGGAATAACAGGGGACATGCTGTCACCATGAACTTTAAAAGCAACGGCATCGCTAGGTTGAACGCCATAGCGATTAAATGTAGAACGAGAAAATCTCAATAATTCCACCTTTTGATTATCAGTGGTACAACTTCCGAAACCTGCAGCTAATTCAATAGTAGTATAGAAGGGGATCTCGACTTCATCTCGTTCTATCGGCGTATTATTATCCCAATCATCAACGGGTGTCATTTCATTTACTGAAACACCATCATTTCTTTTTGCTCCTCGTCCATATTCTAACCATTCTGCTCGAACATCGAGCCATTGACTTAATGCTAAGATATTTGTTGGATCGGGAATTGATTCATTATTTAGCCATTTCCATACTGCTGGAGCACTGACTTTTATGCCTTGTTCAGCGAGTGCATCTGTAATTCTTTTACCTAACCCACGTCCTGCAATCCCTGAATCTAAGCAAGCTTCTTGAAGCCTTTTTGTGAACTCCGTTTTATTATCATTTTTAACCATTGGTTAATTTCCTTTGCTACTTGACGTCATTTTGGTTAAAATATAACATTAACTATTAGTTAATAAAAGTGCGAGAAGTACAAAAAAGTAACTAAATAAACCAATGCAAGAGTGGTAAGTAAAAATCACGTTGAGATAACGCCGTAAAATGCGAGTGATTTAGATGCATAAATGCCATGCCTTGTCGTGGTACATGGATGACCAATAAGTAGTGATAGGAAATCAAAAGGAGCATTAAATGAGACTAGCGGACTTACCTAAATATTTTTCACCAAAAAGCATAGTATTGAGTGATGTAAGAACAGTGAAAGCAGTGGATTCACTGTCAGTGACTGATGTAATGACATCAATTAGTTTAGTCGCTCGAAAAGGGCGAATGGGTATAGAGTTATTTTTAGCTAAACATAGTATTAATCATCCTAGTGAAGCAATTGAAAGCCTTTATCAATACGCATTAACTCAAGCTTATCAATACAAAGCCATTGATAAACTTAATGAAGATGTGAAAGCTAATGTTTTACACATTATTGCTAATTATGCTTTCCAAGATTACGCAAGAAGTGCCGCAAGTAAGAAAGCGTGCCCTGACTGCAGTAATGGATTTATTGAAGTTGACGTTTTTACTACCAAAAGTTACACCTCAAAATCTGTTAAAGAGCTTGCGCGAAATCTTAACGGGGAGCTTAAAGTTAAACCAAAAAATAACACTTCTTACCGTGAAGTAAGAGAAACAACTCGGGTTGTTTGCCCAACATGTAAGGGCAAAGCTGAAATTCGTTTAGCATGTCGTTGTCATGGACGTGGTCAAGTTTTAGATAAAAAAGAGAGTGAAAAGCAAGGGGTGTCTGTTTTCAAACCTTGTAATCAATGTTCAGGTCGTGGGTATCCTCGCTTAAAATTCAGTGAAGTATTAGAGCAAGTACAAACAGTAGTGAGTGTTTCTAAAACTGTTGCGTACAGTAACTATAAACCGTTATTTGAACATTTAGTTGAAGAGTGCTTTAAAGAAGAGTCTTTATCAGAAAAAATTCTGCAAGAAGTGACTGTTAAGTAATAATTTTCTCTGTTTATTTATTTTTGTAGAAACTAGTTATTGACTTTCAGGAAAAATAAGCATACTATAACTCCACAGTGAGAGATTTGTATCTAAAGACCTCACAACAGAATATAAATAGCCCCGCTTTTGAAGTGGGGCTTTTTTGTATCTCTATTGTCTTAACTAATATAAATTAACGATATCTGCTAAATTTTATCTTCAATAGAAGACCACCATGTGGTCTTTTTTTATATCTGCCACTTATCTAATTAGATAAAACATAAACATACTCATGTTAAAACAGTACTTAAATTTAAGTGCTGTGGATGAGTATATTATTTATTACAGTTCCTCCTATTGGAGGTAAGCCATGAGAAACAATGAAAGAAAATCCAGATCTATGGGAACAGATATTTATTGTCCTTTCTTCAATGAAAGAACAAGGAATATCAGCCTCTCTAGCTGGAGGAATGGCTATTCTTCGAGGTTTATATAACGGCGGAGGATGGAAAAAAACCTCTATAGATGGGCTGATGTGTGCAATGTTTGCCTGGTTTATTAAAGATATTCTAATTTTATTTAATATAAATCATGAGTTTGCTTACTTAGCCAGTGTGTTTATTGGCTATGTCGGAGTAGATTCCGTGAGTAAACTCCTTAAAGGAAGAGCAGGAGTTAAAAATGGCTAAAATAGCACGTGGTGAGCGTAATAATAACCCCGGTAATATCCGGCACGGTTCGAAATGGCAAGGATTATCCATAGAGCAAACCGATAAAGATTTTTGCCAATTTATTTCACCTGAATATGGAATACGAGCTATCTACAAATTATTACAAACGTACCAAAAAAAATATGGTTTAAACACCATTAAAACAATTATCAATCGTTATGCGCCACCTAACGAAAATAATACAGCCGGCTATATTAGCCTGGCATCAAAAGAAATTGGCATAGAGGCCGATAATTCAATTAATACACAATTAAAAAGTGTCACCATTCCTTTAACCGTAGCGATTGTTAATATTGAACTTGGCTATCAACCTTATTCAGAAAAAGTTTTTGAAGATGCTTGGTTGTTATTATGAATTATTTATTAAAAATAATGGTAATAGCGATTTTATGTCTAGGTATAGGATTGATTTGGTTAATTGATAAAAACAAATCCTTGAAACAGGAATACAATAATATTTATCAATCTCTTATTCAGCAGATTGCAGAGAATAAAGATTATCAATTAAGAATAAATCAGCTTAATCAACTTGATAATCGTCATTTACAGGAACTTGTTCATGCAAAAAAAGAAATTGATCAGTTGCGTGATATTAGCGAGCGCGCTCCTGAGCGGGTGTATATCAAAGCAGAATGTCACAAAGTCTCAGCCACTTCCACCGCCAGCTTGGTTGATGCAAACACCGCCAGACCTACTGACACCGCTATCCGAAATTATTGGCTACTCAGAGAACGAATTGCGCAGTCAGAACAGATCATTTTAGGTTTACAAGATTATATTCGACAAGAGTGTATTAATTAAAAATTAACTTAATTAATTTATAATCAATAAAAATTATTTATAAAATAAAATAGATTAAATTTTTAAAGAAAAGGAGAACTATATTAAGGAGGTGAAATGAAAGATAATGATATTAATATTGCCATTCGTGAACAACTATTAAAACAATTTAAATTAGCAAATATTAATGTTGATGTTATTGCTGGTTATCAACCAGATAAAAAACAAGATAATAATATTGTTATGTTTTTCCCTATAAAGGAGGTTGCCCAAGGTTGGCAAAAAAGAAATTATAATATTCAAGGTAATAATGCAAACCATAAAGAACAACAACTGATCGAATTAACGTTTCAGGTTCAAGGTTTTATTAAACAACATCCAAATTTAACAGCAGGTGATTTAATTCGAATGACTCGAATGATTATTAATTCGTTGTCTTTTGTCGAATCAATGAGAAAAGTGGGAATAGGGATACAACGTGCGAGTGAAATTAGGCGAGCGCCAATAATGAATGCTGGAAATAGCTATGAGCATAATCCTTCATTTGATTTTAATATCACTTTTTCCAGTACCTTATCTTTAGACACTGCTGCAACAAATTTACTTATTTCTAATCTATTTCGTATTTAAGGATAAATATGTCTATTAAACAAACGCGCTATATTGATATCGCGAGTGCGGTTATTGGTGCATCGGCCGCACCTATGCGCAAACTTACCGCTCGTATTTTCTCAACAAATCCTAAAATTCCAGCAGGGAAAGTACTTGAATTTGCTAGCGGGCAAGTGGATGAATTACTTGGTGCAGGATCACCAGAAGCGAAATTTGCTCGTCAATATTTCAGTTATGTTAGCCCCGCACCTATTAGTAAACCTAAAGAGCTACAAATTGCTTCTTTTGAACCAGTAGGTCGCGCTCCGGCATTATTTGGTACGCCAGCAGCAACGCTTGATAAATTAAAGTTAATTGAAGAGGGGGCATTTACTTTAACTATCGGTGATATCTCTAAAAATATGACTGATATTTCTCTAAAAGATGTTGAGTCCTACGCTGATGTTGCTTCTCTGATCCAGGCTAAATTAAACGCTGAAAGCGAATCTCAATTTGCAAATTGCTACGTCACTTTTAATGCACTTGATGGTGCTTTCTTGCTAAGTGGTGGCGTACAAGAAAAAGCAAAAATCACGATGGATCACTCACCTTTAGCCGATGCTCTGGGGTTAAGTGACGCAGAAGCATCTGAAGGCAATGTGGCTCAAACGGCACTTCAAGCATTTATCGCTGCCGAAGCGGTTTCTGATTCATTTGGTAGTGCAACATTCTTAACTGAGCTTTCAGTCGAGCAAAGTGTTGAGTTAGCAGAGTACATTGCAGGTGAAAATGTAAAATATCAGCTCTATTTGTCAGTCCCGGATAAACAAGCTGAGATTTATAGTAAAGCATTAATCGGTACCGCATCAACGGGATTAAATTTAAAAACAGATGATGGTTTTTTTGTTCAAGCTCTACCGATGGCAATTATGGCGGCAACAGATTTTGATCGCACAAATGCGACCACTAACTATATGTATCGTCAATTTGGTATCACTTTCCCATCTCAAGTTAAGACAGATCTTGCTGCGGATCGATTAGATAAATTACGTGTGAACTATTACGGTGAAACGGCTGTTACGGGCACTGATATTAGTTTCTATCAACGTGGTTTTTTATGTGGAAATGCTTCTAATCCATTAGATATGAGTGTTCATACTAATGAGCAATGGTTAAAAGCCTATATCGCACAGCAATGGTTAAGCTTATTGCTTTCCACTCGTGGTATTCCAGCTAATAAAGATGGTGAAGCAAAAGCGATGATGGTTATTGCTGGTGCTGTTACAAAAGCATTAAATAATGGCACTATTCTTACCGGTAAAACGCTGGCCGAAGTACAAAAAATCGCAATTACAGATGCATCAGGTGATGATTTAGCGTGGCACGACGTACAAAATAAAGGTTATTGGTACAACGCTGAAATCGTTGAAGAAACAGGTCCTTCTAATTTACCAGAATACACCATGAAATATGTATTAATTTACGGTAAAGGCGATTGGGTTCGTAAAGTTGAAGGCTCACACAATTTAGTTTAAGGAACAAACAATGAACGATATTTCAGCAACAGGTTTAAGTT
>JAEYFY010000152.1 GCA_023454395.1 Pseudomonadota bacterium | reverse complement strand
AAAGAGTGGAAAAGTAAAAATAATAGCAAGAACGTGTTGACTTCTTTGAGCCAATGATCCACTATTTAAGTATAAGTTGCCGTTTTTATACAGTGACCAACTAACCCAGCCTAAGCGCTGGGTTTTTGCTTTCTAAAGTGAGTAAAATAAGATGGTTATAATGTTATTAACATCGGACCTATTCTATTACTGATTTTAAATTATTCACTATAATATTTTGATAATAAAACAATAAGCTGAATGAACAAAATGATAAAGTGCATAAGAAAAACAAGTAGCATAGAAAATATATGATGCAATAAAGATATGAGGAGCTTTTTTAATTCCAAACCATGAGTTGGGATTTTTTTCAAATAGATTTTCATGCTTTTTCTGGATGTGCTTAACGCATTTTAGAATTCTTTTTTTATGAATCCCATCTGGTAGTGAATATATTTCAGAAAGTAATGTTTTTTTAATGTTTTGAATATTTTCATATTTTGGCTTTTTGATTAAAGATGCATCACCTGTTCTCACTACGCAGTAATAAAAATATGATCCAAGTATATAAGCTACCATTCTCAAGGTTTCGTTAGGAATTCCACTAAAAGCAGATGCGGTAAATATCACCCACAAAGATACGGATGGTTTGAAAGTATTGTCTGTCATTTCTTTGATGGATTTATTGTATTTTTTTATATCCGCTTTTATTTTTTCGATGTTTGCTGGATCTTGCCTTGGCGTGTGTTGAGGTAAGTCATAATTACTCATGTATTATCCTTATTTGAAGTTTTTACGTTTGGTGTTTTGAAAAGCGCTACTAGTTGCTTAACTATACTTATTCTAAGGCTACCATTGTGTAGCCTTTTTTATTAACTAAATATCGGACACTCCGTAGGGGGTGTATATGCGCATGGACAAATTAACCAATGCTACCTACGGAACAGCTGGCTTAACTGCCTTTTTTGCAAGTCTCTCATTGTATGAATGGGGCTTTGTAATAGGGATGGGATTTAGCATGCTTCTTGGATTAGCAACTTATCTGATGACACGGCGAGAACAGCGGAAACGAACAGCATTATTTGCTGAACTGGTTCATCGCAATTGTTCTAGTGATCCGCAAGACATAGAGAAGATAGTTGGCGAGATGCTGACTAAAGCTAAAAAGGACATTTAATGAACTTAAAACAGAAAGTGACTGCAGTTGCGAGTGCTGGAGCGGTAAGTATTGCGCTAACAGTAATTGGTTATTTTGAGGGAGTGCGTTATGAACCTTATCGTGATGTTGCTGGAATTCTGACTGTTTGTTATGGCCACACAGGGAATGACATTATTCAAGGTAAGACATACACACAGCAAGAATGTGACGAGTTACTTCAGAAAGATTTTATTAGAACTCAGCAACAAGTTGATGTCCTGGTTAAAGTGCCGGTAGATGATAAAACAAAAGCTTCTTTATATTCTTTTGCTTTTAATGTGGGTACCACAGCTTTTGCACGCTCTACGTTGCTAAAGAAATTAAATGCAGGCGATCAGTATGGCGCTTGCGAAGAAATGAAACGCTGGGTTTATGCTGGTGGAAAAGTATGGCGAGGGTTAGTTAGTCGTAGAGATGCGGAGTCAGCACTATGTCATGGAAACTTTTAATTATCATTGTCGGTTTTATCTTTGTACTACTCATCACAGTCGTTGGTGGTGTTTATCTCTCAATTGATAATTCATGTGTTAATGATAAAGCCAGCTTAGAAAAGCGCTGTCAGATAGCTCTCTCACATCATCGGTACTAATTATGAAACTAGGCGAAACAACAGTGTCCGTGGGCATTATCTTGGTAATGAGCATCGGTATGGTGTGGCAGGGTAACAGGATTGATAAGCTAAAAATTTCAAATTCTGAATTAACTAGTCACCTCTCTCAACAAGTCGAAATCAACAAAGACTATCAAGTCCGTATTGCTCGACTAAATCAATTAGATACAAGGCACACTCAGGAGCTTGTTGATGCAAAGAATGAAATTAGCCGGCTACGTGATCTTAGTGAGCATCATCCTGAGCGGGTGTACATCAAAGCCGAATGTCCAAAATCCGAAGGCGCTACCACCTCCGGCGTGGCTAATGCAATCACCGCCCGACCTACTGACACCGCTATCCGAAATTATTGGTTACTCAGAGAGCGAATTGCAGAGTCAGAGCAAGTGATTAAAGGGTTGCAGGAGTACGTGAGAACAGAGTGTAACGTTGATTATTAATTTATGATGTGCATTCAAAAATACTATCAGGCATTGAGATTAATGGCTGATAAATAGAAGCAACATATAACCATGTGATAAGCATTGAACCTAGAGCAAAACATATATATATGAAAACTAATTTTAAAGTGAATTTCTCATTTTTTTGGGGTTTTATCGGAAAGTGATTAGTAAAGACATCATTGATAAAGAAAAAAAATAGCATAGCGATAAGAATAGCACTTACATCATATGGGTTAACTTGTAGCTTAGGATATTTACATGATGCCCTGATTGCTATAAGGAGAATTAAACCATTTACCACTGTATAAGCTGCTAAGTTTGATACTATGATACTAATTCTTTTACTAATTGATGGTACTTCATCAAAAAATTCATTTAATTTTTCGGCATATCTATTTATTGGTTCAATTATTTTATTAATCTTCATTAATACATTCCTTAAATTAACATTTAGCAAGTCAATATAACTCATTACAAAGCCTATTTTAACGAATGGGCTTTTTAATAGGCTAAGGAGATTAACACAATGGCAAAACCGGATTGGGGGATGCTACAACAACAGTTCCTCGCCGAACATGCTATAACAGGAATATCCCCTAAAGAGTGGTGCGAACTAAAGGAACTGAACTACTCAACAGCACGACGATACATCAAAATATCCAGTGCGCAGAATGCGCAAAAAACTGCGCACAAGAAATTGCGCACTGCGCAGAAAAAAGAATGCGCAAAAGAGCCAATGCGCAATAGTGATATACCCACTGCGCAGAGTAATGAATCAACTAATGCGCATGATGATGAAAACACCTTTAGTCTGCGCAATTACGGGCTAACAGAACAACAGATTAAATTTGTTAGTGAATACCTTATCGACTTAAATCGAACGGGAGCATATAAGCGAGCCGGTTATAAAGGTGAGGGAAATACAGCTTATG
>JAEYFY010000085.1 GCA_023454395.1 Pseudomonadota bacterium | reverse complement strand
GTGCTATAAGTTATTATTTTATATATGGATAACACTTTTTAACCATTACTGTAAAACTTCAGCAACAAACCTTTTTATTGATACTTTTATCCGTTTATTCATGTTTAAATGCACTAAAATGTGATTTGGATCTAATTTATTTCTACTTTCATTAGGCAAAAGAACATTGTTTGTACTAAATTACAGGTTATAATTTGAAACGATTCAGCTTAATGATACTATTTTAGTTGTTATTTTGTGATATTTACGTCTTTTTTGCCCTTTATCTAACAGGAGATTTTATGCTCGGCTTACCCACTCAAGGTATCTCTGTCTTTGCTAAATTACAGCAAAAATCGATGCCTGTTCTTTTATTTAAGGTAAGGAACTAGCATGAAACACAGAGTAGCAACCATCACTCTTAACCCTGCATATGATCTTGTTGGTTTAAGTAATCCTATTGAACTTGGCGAAGTTAATCGTGTTAAAACGGCTGGCTTCCATGCTGCGGGCAAAGGCATCAATGTGGCTAAGGTTTTAAAAAGCCTTGGCGTTGATGTCACTGTTGGCGGTTTTTTAGGTAAAGAAAACCAAGATGGATTCCAAAAAGAGTTTAGTGACTCAGGTATCGCTAACCGTTTTCAAATGGTTGAAGGCCGTACTCGTATTAATGTCAAACTCACGGAACCTAATGGCAAAGTGACTGATTTCAACTTTTCTGGTTTTGAAATCACAAAACAAGACTGGACACGCTTTGTTAACGACACGCTAAGTTGGGCGGGTCAATTTGATATGATTTGTGTCAGTGGCAGTGTTCCTCCTAGCGTTGATCTCAATGATTTCACTGCATGGATGACTCGCTTACGTAGCGAATGTATGTGTTTGATCTTCGACAGTAGCCGAGATGCTTTTGTCGCGGGATTAAAAGCCTCCCCTTGGCTTGTTAAACCTAATCATCATGAATTAGAGATTTGGGCAGGTAGACCCTTACCTGAACTTTCTGATGTTGTGCAAGCGGCACAAGCATTACGTCAGCAAGGTATTGCTCACGTTGTGATTTCATTAGGTGAACAAGGCGCGATGTGGGTTAATGCTTCGGGTGCATGGATGGCGAAACCACCTAAGTGTGATGTCGTAAGTACAGTCGGAGCTGGTGATTCAATGGTTGGTGGGTTAATTTATGGTTTAATGATGCGACAAACCAGTGAACACACCTTACGTCTTGCTACTGCCGTTTCTGCACTTGCTGTAAGCCAAACCAATGTTGGTATTCATGATCGCGAACAGTTAGCAAAAATGATGGCGGAAGTAGAATTAACCCCTCTAAAATTATAATCAATAACATTCAGTGGTAAATTAAATAATATTAAGTAGAATTACCACTGCTTCAATTAAATATATTAACGCTAGGTTATAAAAATCAAAAACAGAATCTCTTTAATTGATTAATATTTATTTATTATTAAATCAAACTTTATTTTTTCTATTTCTTCGATAAACTTCACTTTAATAAAATTTAATAAAGATATTCTAAAACCAATAAAAACTTATTTCTGTTTTTAGGAGAAGTTATGGAAAGGCCCATAGTACTTTTATGGATCCAAGTTATTTCAGTATTATTTTTAGGTATAAGTTTGTTTATATTAGTTGCCGGAGCACCGATTTATTTATTAGCAATGGCAATGGGTGGTGGCCAAACAATGCTAGTGGGGTTGTTCATCATGCTGTGTCTAATTATAACAATGATAATGCAAGTTACAGCATGGATAAAACTCGCTAGAAATAGTAGAAATGCTTACTCTTTTTTAAAAATTTCATGGGCATGCTTATCTATTTCGATCTTTTTTATACTGAGTATTTCGATGTCATTAACAAATATGTCTGAAGTTGGCTTTGTTGTTTTTTCTATTATCGTTATCTTAACGCATCGACTCTTTTTCTCTGAAAATGTGATTGCTTATTTTAAATATAAACAAAAAGATAGAGAAAGAGAAACGAGTGTTATTAGTCAATAAGTTAATCATCAGACAAAAAAATATCGGATCTTAAATATCCGATATTTTTATATTAAACACGCATTAAGTGTAATCACTCAATTGTCGTATCAATTATTACGACGCCAAACTGTTCCTTGAGGACCATCTTCTAAAACAATCCCCATCGCGGTTAACGCGTCACGAGCAACATCAGCCGCTGCCCAATCTTTATTTTTACGAGCATCATTACGCTGTTGAATTAATAATTCAATTTTTTCAACTTCACCCGCATCATCCGCTTTAGCACCACTTTGTAAAAAGTGCTCAGGCTCTTGCTCTAACAAACCTAATACTTTAGCAAGCTTACGTAATACTGCGGCTAGGCCATTCGCTGCATTCATATCAACCGATTTTAAACGATTGACTTCACGCGCTAAATCAAACAAGACTGAATAGGCTTCTGGTGTATTGAAATCATCGTTCATAGCGTCAATAAATTGCGCTTCAAACGCTTCGCCACCCACAGGTTGTGCATTTACATCAGTGCCACGTAATGAAGTGTAGAGGCGCTCTAATGCAGTACGAGCCTGTTTTAAGTTTTCTTCAGTGTAGTTAAGTTGACTACGATAATGACCTGATAATAAGAAATAACGCACTGTTTCAGCATCGTAATAAGCTAATACATCACGAATGGTAAAAAAGTTATTAAGTGATTTAGACATTTTTTCTTTGTCTACCATCACCATACCAGAGTGCATCCAGTAATTAACGTAAGGACCATCATGAGCACAAGTAGACTGCGCAATTTCATTTTCATGATGAGGGAACATTAAGTCTGAGCCACCCCCATGAATATCAAAATGATGTCCTAACTCTTTACTATTCATCGCAGAACATTCGATATGCCAACCTGGGCGACCTTCTCCCCACGGAGATTGCCAGCTTGGTTCACCCGGTTTGGACATTTTCCATAAGACGAAATCCATTGGATTGCGTTTTACGTTAGCAACTTCAACTCTAGCTCCGGCTTGTAGTTGCTCTAAATCTTGGCGAGAAAGTAAGCCATAATCAGGATCGGTATCAATCGCAAACATCACATCGCCATTGTCAGCAACGTAAGCATGTCCACGTTTAATTAGCGCTTCTGTTAATTCAATAATTTCAGCAATATGGTGTGTTGCACGCGGCTCTGAATCAGGACGAGCAATATTTAATGCATCAAAGTCTTTATGCATTTCAGCTAACATACGAGTGGTTAATTGCTCACATGTTTCATTATTTTCGATCGCACGTTTAATGATTTTATCATCCACATCCGTTACGTTACGAACATAGTTAACATCGTATCCTAAATAACGCAGATAACGGATTATGGCATCAAAAGCCACAAATGTACGTCCATGACCAATATGGCATAAGTCATAAATAGTGATGCCACACACGTACATACCTATTTTACCTGCATGGATAGGTTTAAATTCTTCTTTTTGGCGAGTAAGAGTATTAAAAATCTTTAGCATCGGTGGACGTTCCCGTTTTCAACTGTACGTGTTTATTACGTTTTTATATAAAAGAAAATAACAACTACTATAACATGAGATTAATTAGGATATTGGATCTTGAAGGCAAAGCAAACTCAAGATTAAGGTTTTTATCTTACTCTGCTTAGCGCTTATTTTCACTGTTCAATCGTTGATAGCAAACAATCAAACTTCTATTATTTGGCTAAATTTTGGCGAAAAGTGTTTTTTCCCTCTATTACTGATTTATTTAGCAAGAAAAAGTGGAACGAGAAAAAGATGCATACTGACTAAATTAGGCAACTGTGGTATAAAAACGGGACTGTTGTTTATGCCCAAATCTGGGTAAAGCTAAAATTATATTAGGATCTGAATATGGTTACTTTTCATACCAATTACGGCGATATCGTGATTAATACATTTGCAGACAAAGCACCTGCAACCGTA
>JAEYFY010000027.1 GCA_023454395.1 Pseudomonadota bacterium | reverse complement strand
AGTTCGTATGGCGAAAATCGCCCATGAACTGCTGGCGGATTTGGAAAAAGAAACGGTTGATTTTGTTCCTAACTATGATGGAACAGAACATATTCCGGCAGTAATGCCAACCCGTATTCCAAACTTGCTAGTCAATGGTTCTTCAGGGATTGCGGTAGGGATGGCAACAAATATTCCTCCACATAACCTAGGCGAAGTTATCGACGGCTGTCTTGCTTACGTTGATAACGAAGACATCACGATTGAAGAGCTGATGGAACATATTACGGGGCCTGATTTCCCGACTGCCGCTATTATTAATGGTCGCAGAGGAATTTTAGATGCTTACCGTACTGGTCGCGGAAAAATCTATATCCGTGCTCAGGCTGATATCGAAACTGATGAGAAAACAGGTCGCGAAACGATTATCGTGACAGAAATTCCTTATCAGGTGAATAAAGCTCGCTTAATTGAAAAAATTGCAGAGCTTGTTAAAGATAAGCGTATTGAAGGTATTAGCGGCTTACGTGACGAGTCTGATAAAGACGGTATGCGTATTGTCGTTGAAATCAAACGTGATGCTGTGGGCGAAGTGGTATTAAATCACTTATTCTCACAAACACAGATGCAGGTTTCTTTTGGTATTAATATGGTTGCGCTTCACCAAGGGCAGCCAAAATTATTAAATTTAAAAGAAATTATCTCTGCCTTTATTCGTCATCGTCGTGAAGTTGTTACTCGTCGTACGATTTACGAATTACGCAAAGCACGCGACCGCGCGCATATCTTAGAAGCACTGGCTGTTGCTTTGGCGAACATTGACCCAGTTATTGAAATGATCCGTCAAGCACCAAATCCAGCAGAAGCAAAAGCGGCGTTAATTGCACAACCTTGGGATTTAGGTAGCGTTTCTACCATGTTAGAGCGTGCTGGCGACAGCAATGTTGCTCGTCCTGAATGGTTAGAGCCACAATATGGCGTGCATGACGGTAAGTACTATCTAACAGAGCAACAAGCTCAAGCTATTTTGGATCTGCGCTTGCAGAAACTGACAGGTCTTGAACATGAAAAACTGTTAGATGAATATCGTGAGTTATTACTCCAAATTGCTGAGCTATTGCATATCTTAAGAAGCCCTGAGCGTCTGATGGAAGTCATTCGTGAAGAGCTAAATGCGATTAAAGATCAATATAACGATCCTCGTCGTACTGAGATCACTGAAAATACAGCAGATATTAATATCGAAGACTTGATCAATGAAGAAAATGTTGTTGTGACACTTTCTCATCAAGGTTACGTTAAATATCAGCCACTTACTGATTACGAAGCACAGCGTCGTGGCGGTAAAGGTAAATCAGCAGCAAGAATTAAAGAAGAAGACTTTATCGATCGTCTATTGGTGGCTAACACTCATGACACGATTTTATGCTTCTCAAGCCGTGGTCGTCTCTACTGGATGAAAGTTTACCAGTTACCAGAAGCAAGTCGCGGCGCTCGTGGTCGTCCAATTATCAACTTATTACCTCTTGAGCAAAATGAACGTATTACCGCTATTTTGCCAGTAAGAGAGTATGAAGAAGGTAAGTTTGTCTTTATGGCAACCGCAAGCGGAACTGTGAAGAAAACACCTCTGCAAGATTTCAGCCGTCCTCGTAGTGCAGGTATCATTGCCGTTAATTTAAATGAAGGCGATGAGTTAATCGGTGTTGATTTAACCGATAGCACTAACGAAGTTATGTTGTTCTCTGCGGATGGTAAAGTGGTTCGCTTTGCAGAAGATTGTGTTCGCCCAATGGGTCGTACTGCGACAGGTGTTCGTGGTATGAAACTCAGCGATGACGATAAAGTGGTTTCACTTATTATTCCTCGCGGTGATGGTGATATCTTAACTGTTACTGAAAATGGTTATGGTAAACGTACTGCTCAAAGCGAATATCCAACGAAGAATCGTGCAACACAAGGCGTTATCTCCATTAAAGTCAGTGAGCGTAACGGTAAAGTTGTTGGCGCAATTCAAGTTGAAGAAACTGACCAGATTATGATGATCACGAATGCGGGTACGTTAGTTCGTACACGAGTTTCAGAAGTCAGCATTGTTGGACGTAATACACAAGGTGTTACCTTAATTCGTACAACAGAAGGTGAATTGGTTGTTGGCTTGCAACGTGTTGAAGATGAAGACGATGCATTAGATGATGATGAAGTTAATGAGGTTATTAACGAAGAGTCATCGGAAGCGCCAGATCCAGATTTAGCAGATGATGCGGACGAAGAATAGTATTTATCATTATTGTGATGTATAAATAAATGAAAGCAGGCATAATTGCCTGCTTTTTTTATGAGGTAGGATCAGCGCATCATCAGAAATAATTATCCTGATGATAAAGATCATATCATTCAGACATACGGTAACTTCTGCTAGAATAGAATAAGTTTCTAGTGCGGTAGGAATATTGATTAGGGTGGTTGTTTGAGATATCTCTCGTCCTTTAAAACATCGTTAAAAATTTCCCGCTACCTTTTTCGCATATTAGGTATTATGTTGTGGGCGATGGGTGCATTGCTAACCATGTTTTACCTCATCAATATTTTCAATGATACTAAGTCAGATATTCGGCAAGAGTATAGTAATAACTACACCAATCTCCTTGGCTTCTTTAGGCAAACCTCTGGCACCATTCGTGATTTACAATACCTCGCAGAACGACATCAAGAACAGATCAATTTAAATCCGGGGATGAAAAATTCATTATTTTATGAAGGTCCTTTTTCACTTCATAAACTGAATGACACTGCGGATTGTGAATTATTTAAAGGACAAACGAACAACTATTTTCGCTCATTTAACAGCATCTTATATTATTGGAAAGATAACACTCCTGCGCTGCAAGGGATAAACCAAGTCTTTATGGTCGGTTCTCATAGCATGTGTATGATTAACTTTCCTTTACGAGCGTCGCCTGTTGATACTGAAATGCTAAAGAAAATGGTTTACGAGAACACGCGTAATTATATTAATCAACGCGCGCAAGGCAAAGAAGTAAATCAATATTGGATAGTGCCAGATGCCAAAGGGGATAGTGGCATTTTATATGTTATGTCGCCAGTTTATGCATCAGGTAAATTTATTGGTCTGATTGGTATTGAAAGGGCTATCCGTCTTGAATATTTTTCTCCAGCTAAAGACAGAGTGATTTCAATTCATCTTCTTAATAGTCGAAATACCACGGTTTTAAGCTATCCTGCAGAAAATAACTATCATACAGTTAAACAAGTCCCTGATGTTAGCGCCCCTTATTTTGGTTTTGATGAAGATTTTAGTGACTTAGTTGCTAAGCGTAAATTATTGCCTTCATCCTTTAGTGTGGTGTATTCATTACCACTCAAACAAATTTTAAATGAATTTAAATTCACGATTTTTAATGCGCTGATCTTAAATATTATTTCAGCCATTATGATTTTTATCTTTGTATGGATATTTGAGAGAAAAATATTCTCCCCAGCTGAAAATAATGCTTCTCGTCTAGAAGAGCACGAGCAGTTTAATCATAAGATTGTGGCATCAGCGCCAGTTGGGATCAGTATTCTTAGAATACGTGATGGTATGATTATTTTAAGTAACGAACTTGCACATAACTATTTTCGTTTACTTAGTCATAGCGATAAACAAAATATCCTCTCTATTATTGCTGAAAAAAGTAGCAATATGGTCGATGTTGTGACCAACAATCGTAATCATCTACAAATAAGCTTTGTTAATTCACGTTATCAAAATGAAGATGTGGCTATCTGTGTTTTAGTGGATATTAGCGCACGGGTTAAAATGGAGCGCTCATTACAAAATATGGCGACAGCTGCAGAGCAAGCTAACCAAGCTAAATCGATGTTCTTGGCAACGGTTAGCCATGAATTACGAACGCCACTTTATGGCATTATTGGTAATTTAGAGTTATTACAATCTCTTACACAAAGCGACGATACTGCTCGATTATTAAAAACGATGGATAACTCCTCATCGTTATTACTAAAAATTATTAGCGATATCCTCGATTTCTCGAAAATTGAATCTAAACAATTAAAAATTGATATTAAGCCATTTAATTGTCGCCAAGTGCTCTCTTTTGTTATCTCTAACTATTTACCGTTGATTGCGAAAAAAGACTTAGCTATTTACTGTTTTATCGAACCTGATGTACCTAAAATTGTAAATAGTGATCCTGTTCGTGTGCAACAAGTTATCTCTAATCTATTGAATAACAGTATTAAGTTCACCACGACGGGATGTATTACTTTGCATCTTTATAAAGATGATTATTATCTCTATTTTGATATTCACGATACAGGTCGAGGGATCAGCGACAAAGCATTGCATGAGCTTTTTGAACCTTTCTTCCAAGTATCTCAAAATACAGAAAGTGCATCAGAAGGAACCGGATTAGGTTTAGCTATTTGTGAAAAGCTGATCAACTTAATGGATGGGGATATTAGCGTTGTTTCCCAAGAGAATATTGGTAGCCGCTTTACGGTTCGTATCCCTCTTTATGGCGCCCTAGACGAAATAGAGCCTTCTTTTAAACGCAATATTTATAAAGAAAATAATGTTCGCTGCTTTATTGATATTAAAAATCTTTATTTAGAAGGTTTTATTGTTCGATACCTTCGTTATTTTGGTTTGAGTTGTGAATTACTGACTGAAGAAGTGGTGTTATCTTCAACCGATTTTATTATCACAGATTACGATGTGCCCAGAAAAGATAACTGCCAATTTATTAGGATCAATGAGCATTATTTGGAGCCGTCGAAGAAAATCGCTGAAAACGCATGGGTTTGCAGTACTTATAAACTAAACGAGTTAACAAAAATAATACTGCAATTGCCTCAAACTAAAGTTGAAGCAAATTGTGTGGAAATGGTGGCGCAAGATACGGATTGCCACTTACAAACCTTGACGGTTCTTATTGTCGATGATCACCCCATCAACCGCTTATTGTTGACCGATCAACTGAAAAAAATCGGCTTTAATACAGCAACAGCAGAAGATGGCTGTGACGC
Source organism: Pseudomonadota bacterium (assembly GCA_023454395.1). Taxonomy (GTDB): domain Bacteria; phylum Pseudomonadota; class Gammaproteobacteria; order Enterobacterales; family Enterobacteriaceae; genus Proteus; species Proteus appendicitidis. Next base: position 1,331 of record JAEYFY010000027.1, on the reverse strand, counting down.
ATTAACGTATTTAGCTAAAAACCATGTTGATATCGTTCTGACGGATGTCAATATGCCAAACATGAATGGTTATCAGCTGGCAACACATATAAGAGAAATGGGCAGTAATATGCCGGTGATAGGTGTGACGGCGAATGCGATTGCAGAAGAGAAACAACGTTGCATTGATGCAGGAATGAATGATTGTGTATCTAAACCTGTTTCGCTCTCTATTTTAAGAGAAGTGCTGGTGAAGTATATTCCAAAAGAATAATTCCAGAACGGATAACACGAGTAAACAAACAAAGACTAATTTATTAGTCTTTGTTTGTTTAAAGCCCCAATAAGGCAAACATAATGCAATCACAAAGCATTTTGATAGATAAAATGAAATAAAGCACAGCCATAATAAGACAAACAAATAAGACAAACAGATGAAAAAGGGGGGAAGAAAGTCTTTGTAACAGCCTGTAAGCGAAAAAACGAGGAAAGGGATAAAAGGGATGAATTAAAAGCCATGCAGCTTATAAGGTGCTTGTGAACAAGAAATATTGGCGAAGAAAGAGAAAGGCAAGCCTAAAGAGAGTGGGAATAAAGAGCAAAGGCTAAAAAGCAGAGAAGCTCCCACAAAGGGATGAGCTTCCTGATTTTATCGGTGCGGCTAAGGTAACAACGGTGAAATTAATCCGGTCCGTTAATTTCCTTATCAATAGTCACTGATGACAAGTAATTAAGTAATGCGATATCGTTATCGACACCTAATTTCATCATGGCTGATTTTTTCTGACTACTAATCGTTTTAATACTACGATTAAGTTTTTTCGCGATTTCGGTTACAAGAAAGCCTTCCGCAAATAATCTCAGCACTTCACTTTCTTTTGGTGATAAACGTTTATCGCCATAACCATTTGCATTTACTTTCTCAAGTAGCTTCGCAACGCTTTCAGGCATAAATTTCTTACCTTTTTGTAGCGCAGCCAATGCTTTTGGTAGATCAGTCGGAGCACCTTGCTTAAGCACAATACCTTCAATTTCAAGATCAAGAACAGCGCTCAAAATAGCTGGGTTGTTATTCATTGTGAGTACAATAATCGACAAATTAGGATAATGTCTTTTAATGTACTTAATGAGTGTAATACCATCACCATACTTATCGCCAGGCATAGATAAGTCAGTAATTAAAGCATCTACATTTAACTTAGGTAAGTTATTGATAAGTGAAGTCGAATCTTCAAATTCACCTACAACATTGACCCATTCAATTTGTTCTAAAGATTTACGAATACCGAATAAAACGATTGGGTGATCATCGGCAATAATAATATTAAGGTTATTCATGTTTAATTGTTACC
>JAEYFY010000021.1 GCA_023454395.1 Pseudomonadota bacterium | reverse complement strand
GCTAGTGCAACGAGTTTATATTTATGGTTCATTTAAAATTTATCCCTAAGATCAAAATTCACGTTTCGGACAATCAATTACTTCGAAATCTTTGCTATAACAGATATAGAATTCATCTCGATTAATTTGAATTTCTTTATCCTTCAGTGATGGATTGTGTTCTTTTAAGAACTTAATCAATGCACTGTTTGAAGGACGGCCTTCTGGTAATACTAACGCTTCATACAACTCTTTTTGTTTACCAAAGAATGCATCTGGTGTATCAAAAGCACACACACCATGTTTTTCCCACTCACCTTGCAGTAAGTCGATACCCGGAGAATCACACAGATAAGGTTTGATAGCAGAGTATTCTAAAGGTGGTAAATCGCCTTTACATAGACGAGGATGCTTGCGTATGTCTTTCCAATCACGGCACTCTTCCCATGATTTACCATCACAGGTTTCAGCCCACAGCCCATGAACTATCCAGCCAAATTTGTTATCAGAGAAACACTGGATTTCAAATTTATCGTACTCACGTTTTGCACGATCTTTTTCATTATCGTTATTTAAACGTTTAATGTTATTACTTTTATAATCACAAAAAGCCGGTGAGTAGTTAATCGCTAACTTAAAGTAATCTGTCGATGCTGTGCTATTTTGACCATAGCGATCATTAGAAGCAATGTAGTCGTAAGGTGCTGTTGGTGCATCAGGTAAAATACAAGATACGCCTTCAACTAATTTAGCTTGAGGTTTTAATGGTTCTGTAATTTCAGGTGCTTGCGTTGCACATCCTGCTAGCACTAAAGCAAAAGCTGCAGGTAATAGCTTCATAAAGCGCATAAAATCCCCTTAAAGAGCAATAATTTTTACTCTCTTGGTTCAAAAAGGTAAGAAAAACCTGCCCTGAATGGGCAGGCTTAATAGCTTATTTCTTCTCAGTTAAATCAATTTTGTAAATTGCAAAACCGATTTCATCATTTTCCACAAAGGTCATTGGATATTGAGAGAAATCTTTAATAAATGCAGCCGCTTTTTCACTTGGAGAAGTTTCAAAACGTACATCTAATGCTTTGTCAGTCTTAATAGGTAAGAATGACCAGTTGTTAGCTGCTTTAGTTGCAACTTCGCCTTTTTCTTTCGTTTGTTTAGCAATGTAAGAAGCTAAGATTGCACGGTTTTCATCTGGAGATGCAAACGCAATATTGGCTTCACCAGTACCTGCAAACTTACCGCCGTATCCACGATAGTTATTGGTTGCGATCAGGAATGTTGCTTTAGGATCGATTGGTTTGCCTTCATAAGTCACTTCTTTGATACGGTTCGCATCTTTATTAACGACTTGGCAATCAACGTCATATTTAGCTGGTTGAGTTAAGTCAACTTTATAGTTCACACCACTAATAGTGTCGAAGTTATAAGTACGGAAACCATCCCAGTTGATCAGTTCTTGTGGTTTAGTTGAATTAGGATCAACTTGGTTCCACATACCTGCTGAACATTCTAACCACTCAACAACATCAGCACCAGTCGCTTTAACAACCACTAATGTGTTTGGATACAGATATAAGTCTGCCGCGTTACGGAATGTTAAGTCACCTTTTTCAACTTCGACGAAGTCTGCTGGTGCGTTTTTACGACCACCCGCTTTAAATGGCGCAGCTGCACCTAATACTGGTAAACCGTCTAAGTTCGGATCACCTTGAATAAAGTGTTTGGTGTAATCAACTTGTGCATCATTCACGATTTGTACAGTTGGATCGCTTTGTACTAAGGCTAAGAAACTGTACATGTTGGCAGAAGCTTTACCAATGTGTTTACCCACGAAATCGCGAGTACCTTGGTGTGCTTTTTCGATGATTTGCGCTAACTCAGCATCACGTTCAACTAATGCTTTTTTGTTTGCTTTATCAAAGATAGGGCGCGCTTCACCTGTTGCTTGTGTCATCACCCATTTACCGCTGTCGTTGTTGATAACCATATCAACGACACCTAAGTGATCACCCCATTGACCAGGCATAACAGCAGGAACACCATTTACAGTACCTTTAGCAACATCAACACCTTTAATGCCTTCAAATTCTTTGCTTGGGAATACGCCATGAGCGTGACCAAACATGATTGCATTGATGCCTTCAACTTCACTTAAATAATAAACAGAGTTTTCAGCCATTGCTTTGTACGGCTCTGACGCAAAACCAGAGTGAGGAATAGCCACAATCAGGTCAGCACCCTCTTTTTTCATTTGAGGGACGAATTTTTTCGCTGTTTCTGTAATATCGTTTACAACGACCTTACCATCCAGATTGGCTTTATCCCAGATTAAGATCTGTGGTGGAACGAAGCCGATATAACCAATCTTGATAGTGTGTTCTTTACCATCACGATCTTTTACTGGTGTATCAACAATGATATAAGGTGTGAAATAGTTTTTGCCTGTTTTCGCATCCATCACGTTGGCGTTGATGTAAGGGAATTTAGCACCAGCAATGGCTTTTTTCAGGTAATCTAAACCATAGTTAAATTCATGGTTACCAAAGTTACCTACTGTGTAGCCCATGGTGTTCATCAGCTGGTGAGCTGGATGAGATTCGCCTTTTTCTAAGCCTTTAGCTGCTTGATAGTCAGCCAGCGGGCTACCTTGGATCAAGTCGCCGTTATCAACTAAAATCGCATTGGTTGCTTCAGCTTTTGCTGCTTTAATTAAATTAGCAGTACGGACATAACCAAACTGTTCTGTTGGTTTGTCTTTGAAGTAGTCAAAGTCGATTAAGTTACTGTGAACATCAGACGTCTCCATAATACGAAGATCGACTGTCGCAGCATTCACGTTGAATGCGACAAACATTGCTAATGTTGAAATTTTCAACAC
>JAEYFY010000272.1 GCA_023454395.1 Pseudomonadota bacterium | reverse complement strand
GATGGACTAAACCATAGCAAATCCCTTTTGCGTTAATGTCGAGAATAACGGCTTTTTCTATCACCATTCACGCTTATTGTTTTATTTTTTATACAAAAAATAGCAAGAAAGATTGCCCAAAATAAATAAAAAAAAGGTAAGATTAGGCTAAATAAAAATAAGATTATCAGTTGGTTATTAAAGATAATTCTTATTAGTTTTAATAAAATAAAAAGTAAGGCAGATACCACTTTGAGAAAAATATTACACTATACCGCGGTTGTGTTGGGTTTGTTTTTTATTACGTTAAATGTGCAAGCTCAAGCGCCGGAAAATTTTACAAAAGCGAAAGAGATAGCAAAAGAACGTATTTATTATGATCAAAATCAAAACTCACAAGGGACTCTTTATTGTGGTTGTGATTGGAAATGGGTAGGTAAATCGGGGGGACGTGTTGATTTAGCCAGTTGTGGTTATAAAGTTAGAACTCAACAAACAAGAGCGGAACGTATTGAGTGGGAGCATATTGTTCCTGCATGGGTTTTTGGTCATCAACGCCAATGTTGGCAAAATGGTGGCCGAGCTAATTGTGTGAAAAACGATCCTGTATTTGGCAAAATTGAAGCAGATTTACACAATTTAGCCCCATCTATTGGTGAAGTTAATGGTGATCGTAGCAATTTTAGTTTTGGGCAATTACCTGCACAAGCGCCTTACCAATATGGTCAATGCCGTAGCCGTGTTGACTTTGCTTCACGTACCTTTGAACCTCGTAATGAAGTTAAAGGACAAGTAGCAAGGGTTTATTTCTACTTACATGATCGCTATAACCTCTCGATGTCACGCCAGCAACAACAGTTATTAATGGCTTGGGATAATGCTTATCCACCAACAGCATGGGAAAAAGAGCGTGATAGCCGTATTGCTCGTATTGTTGGATATCACAATCCCTTTGTGACAGGTGAAATGAAATGGCAATTAGGACATAAAAACAGTGGCGCGGGATTATCTGCAACAAATAGTACACCAGTCACTAAAGCTAAAACTGAAACACCTAAGCAAGCCAATGCATCACAATCTGAAGCTATTAAAGGTAATGTAAATAGCAAGATCTACCATTTTGCGCATTGCTCAGGTTATAAAACAATGTCAGATAAAAATGCGGTTTTGTTTAAAACAGAGAGTGATGCCATTAAGGCAGGTTACCGTTTAGCTAATAACTGTAAACAGCCTTAATCGTAATTATTTAGATTACATCCAACGACGAACGTGGCGACAATATTGTTGCCACGCTTGTGGAAATAATTCACTTAAGATTTTCTCTTCACGTACTATCGTATAGCGATCAGTAATAAAATAAAACGCAATAGCCGCGCCCAAAAATCCCCAATTACCAAAAATAAAAAATAGCCCGATACTAATATCTAAGAAACCAAGATACATAGGATTGCGACTTATTTTATAAGGGCCATTTGTCACTAATTGTCGTGGTGTGTGATTGGGATTAGGCGATGTTTTTTGTTTAATAAAAAATGAGAGGCAATAAAAAAGCCAGATCCCAGAAGTGGTAATGGTGAGTAAACCGAGGTAAAAAAAGAAGCCCATTTTGAGAGAGCCAGAATGAAGTTCAAAGCCAATAAATGGAATTAGGTTAAGTAGTAGCCAATAAATAAAAGGTAATCGCAAGAAATTCATTTACTCCCCCAAAAATAACACTTATTGTTATTTTTATGTTAAGTTCATCTCATTATAAATCATCTCAGTATTGAAAATATTTTTCTTTTGTCATTATACTGTCATAAAGCTTCGTTAATTTTCACTCTAACTCCATGATGGGGAATATGAATGATAGAAGCAATGGAAATATCTCGTTACTCACAGAAAACCGGCAACAACCGTTCATTGATGTTTAATGTTCAGGATTGTGACCGGTTTTTTTGTTTTCTGCGACTAAACAGAGTCTGAAGGGGACTCATCGGTAAGTGAATGGAATACAAACAGAGATGTCGATGACTTTTTGAAGACTAACAAGGGTAAATACCACTATGAGTAGACAAAAAGCAGCAACACGTTTACGCCGAGAAAATAAACGCACCTCACGTAAAGAACAACGTAATGGGGCGCATCGAGATAATGTTATGGTTTTACCGGGATTTGGGGATATCAATACTATTGGTATGGCGAGAGAAAAACGTGATGAACGTGTGTTGTCTCCTCGCAATGAAGTACAACGCCAATATATGAATGCAATTAAACATCAAGATCTTATTTTTGCTACAGGAGAAGCGGGCTGTGGTAAAACCTTTCTCAGTACTGCAATGGCAGCCGATGCCTTAATTAACAAAGAAATAGAACGTATCATTGTTACTCGACCTGTGTTGCAGGCGGATGAAGATCTCGGTTTCTTACCTGGTGATATTGCTGAAAAGTTTGCACCTTATTTTCGTCCTGTCTACGACGTATTAGTTAAACGTTTAGGCGTTTCATTCTTACAATATTGTTTACGACCTGAAATCGGTAAAGTCGAAATTGCACCTTTCGCTTATATGCGAGGTCGTACTTTCGAAAATGCATTTGTTATTTTAGACGAAGCGCAGAATGTTACTGTCAATCAAATGAAATTATTTCTCACTAGAATGGGGGAAAATGTCACCGTTGTGGTTAATGGAGATATTACACAGTGTGATTTACCTGCAAATGTACCGTCTGGATTAGCGGATGGTTTGATTCGATTTAAGGCTAATAATCGAGTGGGTGTGATTAAATTTATGCAAGAAGATTGTGTACGCTCTACATTATGTCAGCATGTATTAGCAGCTTATAACGATTAAATAGGATCTAAGATCTCTATGTAAAATAAACAGGCCACATATTAATGTGGCCTTTATCTTTATTGATTCTTATTTTTAAAATTAAGTTTTTTTGTGATTTTATTTCTGTTTGTTTTTTATTTTTATTAGCTTTTGAATATTTAATTAAAATAAATAATTCCAAAATAAATCAGCTCATTTATAGACACTCCTTTTTTGATTGGTTATTAATAGATTAATTGTTATTGTTCTTTTATTTATGATTTTCTAATTATATGGTAATGCTAAATATTAATACATTTATATATTAACTAAATATAACCATAAATTTAATTTGACTTAAGTCACATATTTAAAAAAGCGGATAAATTCATTTGTTGGTTTTTTAAATTATGACTAATATCAAATTGACTAGGGTCTCCTTTCATCACCTTTAGTTAATGATGGCAATAATAGAAGCTTATTTTTGCTAATTAAATATTTGTCTATTCTTGGGGTTATATATGCTTAAAAATAAACTCCC
>JAEYFY010000203.1 GCA_023454395.1 Pseudomonadota bacterium | reverse complement strand
TCTTCTTCTGGGAAATGATGTTGATCCCAATGTATTTCCTGATTTCTTTATGGGGACACAAAGGAAGTAGCGATAAAAAACACGTTAGTGCAGCAACAAAATTCTTTATCTATACACAGGCAAGTGGTCTGTTAATGTTGCTGGCCATTATCGGTCTTGCGGTTGCTTTCTACCGTGAAACGGGTATTTGGACGTTTAATTACGATACCTTACTACAAGCACATACGGTATTAGGCTCTGAACTGCAATTTATTCTGATGTTAGGTTTCTTCGCGGCATTTGCGGTGAAAATGCCTATCGTACCTGTTCATGGTTGGTTAGCGGATGCTCACGCAGAAGCACCAACAGCAGGCTCTGTTGACTTATCAGGTATTTTGCTAAAAACAGCGGCTTACGGTCTATTACGTTTTAACTTACCACTCTTTCCTGAAGCGTCAGCGTTGCTGGCACCTGTGGCGATGTGGTTAGGTTTAATTACCGTATTCTATGCAGCGCTGTTAGCCTTCCGTCAGACAGATATCAAACGTCTCGCGGCTTACAGTAGTATTTCTCACATGGGCTTTATCGTGATTGCGATTTATGCCGGCTCTGTATTGGCTTACCAAGGTGCGATTATTCAAATGATCACCAATGGTTTGTCAGCAGCAGGTCTGTTTATCATGTGTGGCATGCTGTATGAGCGTTTAGGTACACGTGATATGAACCAAATGGGTGGATTGTGGAAAAGCATCCGTTTCTTACCAGCATTTTCACTGTTCTTTGCGGTTGCCTCTTTAGGTATGCCAGGAACAGGTAACTTCGTTGGTGAGTTTATGATCCTGTTTGGTACTTATGGTCACTTTAAGCTGATCACTATTATTTCGGTCTTTGGTTTAGTCTTTGCTTCTGTCTATGCACTGTGGATGATGCAACAGGCTTACTATGGTTCACCGAAAACAGCTGAAAGAACCTATAAAGGGTTAGATCTGAGAGAATTCTTTATCCTGATCACATTGGTTGTTTTACTGGTTATTTTGGGCTTCTTCCCACAACCTGTATTAGACACATCAATATCAGCGATGGAAAATCTCCAGACTTGGTATTCCGCTTCTATTTCAACAGTAAGGCCGTAATTCGCCATGACAATAACTTCTGAACAATTGATTGCAATGCTACCGCTATTGATCGTCGGATTGATGGTGGTGGTTGTGATGCTGTCCATTGCGTGGCGACGCGATCATTTTACTATTGCCACTTTGACAGCAACAGGTTTCATCATTGCGCTAGGTTCGCTCTATTACGTTAATGCATTAGGTGTAGTAGACGTAACCACGCTTTACCACGTTGATGGATACTCAAGCTTCTTTACTGCACTAGTGATCCTTTCTGGTATTGGCACTATTGCTTTTGCTTATCCTTGGTTAGAAGGTTATCAAGATAACAAAGAAGAGTTTTACTTGCTGATTGCGATTGCGGTGATGGGAGGGATTTTACTCTCTTCAGCTCACCACTTCGCATCGATGTTTATTGGTATTGAATTACTGACATTACCGCTGTTTGGTCTTATCGGTTACGCATTCCAACAACGTCCATCACTGGAAGCCGGCATCAAATATATGCTGCTTTCTGCGGCAGCTTCTTCTTTCTTACTCTTTGGTATGGCACTTCTCTATGCAGAAGCAGGAAACCTCTCCTTCACTGCAATGGGACAAAGTTTGAGTGATAGCAATATCCATAAACCATTAGTGCTCGCAGGTTTAGGTATGATGCTAGTGGGAATTGGGTTTAAATTATCTTTATTCCCATTCCAATTATGGACACCTGATGTTTACCAAGGTGCGCCAGCACCAACGGGCGCGTTCTTAGCGACGGCAAGTAAGATTGGTATTTTTGCTGTTGTTATGCGTTTATTCCTTGAAGCGCCTGCTGCGGATAGTGAAACCTTACGAATGATCTTAGGTTTCATGGCAATTGCCTCTATCTTGTTTGGTAACATCATGGCGTTAACGCAAAAGAGCGTAAAACGCTTATTGGGTTACTCTTCAGTGTCGCACCTTGGTTATCTACTCGTGGCATTAATTGTGCTGCAATACAGCCCTGTATTAGCACAAGAAACCGCTGAAATTTATTTAGCTGGCTACTTGTTTGCAAGTCTCGGGGCGTTTGGTGCTATTGCAGTAGCTTCAAGCCCTTATCGTGAAAGCGAAATGGATTCACTGGAAGATTACCGCGGATTATTCTGGCGCCGCCCTGTTGTGGCTGTGGTGATGTCACTGATGATGTTATCGCTAGCAGGTGTACCAATTACATTAGGTTTCATTGGTAAACTGTATGTCATCATTGCGGGCATTAGCTCAAGCTTATGGTGGTTAACAGGTATGGTTGTGTTAGGTAGTGCGATTGGCTTATTCTACTACCTACGTGCTGCGGCTATTGTCTTTTTACGCAAACCAGACAATGACAACACTCCTGCGATTTCTACAACATCACAAAATATGGCAACATTTGTTGCGTTAATCTGTGCAGTTGTTGTGATTGCCTTAGGTGTATGGCCACAACCACTTATTGAATTAACGAATTTTGCGATTATTGCACCCGCAATCAACTAATCGTAATTACGTATCGTAATAACGTATAGTTAAATAATAAAACGGCTCTTTTATAGAGCCGTTTTTAATGATTATTGATAAATATTTATTTTGTCTGCGCTCTCATAATATAAAGAGAAATTATCTAAAAATGAGAAGATAGGAATAATAATCTCTTCATTTAATAAGATGTTATTTTCTAAAATTGATATTTTCAACGCTATTTCCCGCCAACTTTCAGATAGAAATGTTAACTGTTTAATCAATATATGAAGAAAGTAATCAATATCCATAATATTATAATGATGTTTCATATTTAATAATATTTTTTGCTGCTTAGCTTTTAATTGATGAAGACTTTTTATTTGTGATAAATAAAGCGAAGTAAGTTGATGTCGAGTTTCAACAACTTTACTATAAGAAAAGCCAGCATCTAACGTGGAAAATAAATTACTCAGTATTTTTACCAATGAAGATAAAACGTTTTTTTCTTTTGTTTCAATATTAAGATCTTCAATTTGTTGTTGCTGAGGAAGTTTGTTTTTGAAAAGATCGAAAAAATTTCTTTTATGTAAGATATCTTCACTATCACGTATAATATCTAACTCATTTTTTGTTTTTTCTGATGTGCTTTCTAAGATAATAATCTCTTCTGAACATATTTTAACATCATTTTCTTTATCATAGATAAAGGGCATTACTTTATTTGTGAGGAATTTATTTTTTAATTTGCTGATTTCAATTGAAAGTGAATGACCATGTTCACTTATCATTTTTTCTATTTCATCTATTTCATTTGAAAATATATTGATTATTTCTTTTCTTTTTTTTTCTAATTTATTTTTTATTTCATTATCAAGATTTCCTGTTTTTATCTCATTGTCAATTTCATTTATTGTTTTAAAAATATCATTAAATAAACTTTGCCTTAATCTGCTTTTTAAACTAAGTGAAAAATAAATAATGCGTTCAATATTTTTATTGTTTGTTTCTAATAGATTATTGACTTCTCCCTCAAGAGTACTATCTAGATAACATTTACTATTACTTAAAGAGAGAATATTTCTGTGCGCATGAAATAATTGATTATGTTTAAAACATTCTTCTAAATTGACGGGTTTTTCATTATGACTCATAACAATATCCTTTTGTTAATCTTTAGATGAATAAAATGTAGAAAGAGCATCATCAAAAGAGAGTAAGATCTCCTTTGAGTAACCAATGACCATATACCAAGGTGCGATAATTTTTTCTAGGTAAATACTAAATTTAATCAGTTCTAATGCATTGTTAATTTTATTAAAATGGATTATTGATGTTTCTATTTCTGTTAATATAGCTTGCCAGACATATTCAATATGTTCTAATGCCATATTTGCATCTTCGATAAATAGTTCTATTTCAGATAATTCAATATAAAGTGTATTTAGATGTAAGGATAAATTGGCATAAATATCAATGTCAATATTGATTCTTTTTACTTTTTCAACCAGTTCATTTTTCTTTTTACGTATAGATTCGGCTTTGGAGCCAAATATTCCCCCAGTGATAATAACACCAATAACACCTATTGCTAGCCCTGTAAATGCAAGACCAACATAGTGTTTATATTCATCTTTGAGCATTTCTATTTCTTCAACGAGTAAATTTCGTTCTTCAATAAGTGAACGACTATTATCTGTATAAAACTCATTAATAAATCTTTTCTTGTTAAGAATGTCGTGATAAATAGAATGATGATTAACATTCTGGCTATCTTTGCCTCCCATTATTTTACTTCTAAAGGTAGATAAGCTGTCTTTTATTTTTATGGTCTTGTTACGTTCATTTTCAATATCCTCTTTCATACTTTCTAATATATGAATTAATTGTGTTGAAACTTCTTTATCTTGAGATGTGTATCGAATGTTTTTTAATTCTTGTTCAGAAATGTCATTAATAATAGTAGATATTTTTGTTAATAAAGGCATTTGACTAATAAATAAAATGATACTTTCACCTGTAGAAGTGATTTCTCTACCCATTATTTCTAAATCAATTGCTTGTTGCTTTATTGCATATTCAATTTGATTCCATTCAAATGCATGCTCCCGTATTTGAATGAACAGAGACAAAATATTATCAGGAGAGAGTTGTGATTCATTTATTTTACTGTAATGAATAAATTTGATGACATCATCTATTTTGTAAGGAAGAGAAAGTGCTTTATTAACATAAGACTTTATTTTTATTAAATCATGAGATGTCACAATACCAGGCAGTCGTCCATCTTCAATATCTATACCTAATATTAATCCCAAAGCAACCTTAGGAATATCAGACGTCTCAATAATTTTATCGACGTGTTCAAAGGTGGTTGTATCCATATAACCTCACTTATGTATGAAAATTTTTATCTTTACCACTTTATCTAATGAAGACTTGTTGGTTATTTCAGAAGTGCGAGTTAATGCTTCTACTTTGTAACATGAAAAATACAAAACTTTGATAAATGACAAAGGTTATAATTAATCAGCCCTTTGATAATTCGTATAGAGACGTATAATCTCCCTTTTAATTAGTTGTGGGTATTTGGAGTGGAAAAGGTTAATCCTGTGTTTTCGACACTGTACGAAAAAGTTAAAAATATAAATCTGACAGCACAAGGTAATCTTTT
>JAEYFY010000196.1 GCA_023454395.1 Pseudomonadota bacterium | reverse complement strand
AAAGGGAAGTGAAGATGGAATTGCTGTGCCCTGCGGGTAATTTACCTGCCTTAAAAGCGGCCATAGATAATGGTGCGGATGCCGTTTATATCGGCTTAAAAGATGATACTAATGCAAGACATTTTGCTGGTTTAAATTTCACAGAAAAGAAGTTACAAGAGGCGGTTAATTATGTTCATCGCCACCAGCGAAAATTGCATATTGCAATAAACACCTTTGCTCACCCTGATGGATTTGAACGCTGGCAAAAAGCCGTTGATATGGCAGCATCTTTAGGCGCTGATGCTCTTATCTTAGCGGATATCGCCATGTTAGAGTACGCTGCAGAGCGTTATCCTCATATTGAACGTCATGTTTCAGTACAAGCCTCAGCAACCAATACACAAGCGATTGAGTTTTATCAACGTAACTTTGATGTGGCTCGTATTGTTCTTCCTCGTGTTCTATCTATTCATCAAGTTAAACAGTTAGCACAAAATAGCCCTGTACCTTTAGAAGTTTTTGCCTTTGGCAGTTTATGTATTATGGCTGAAGGTAGATGCTATCTCTCTTCCTATTTAACAGGTGAATCGCCAAATACGGTAGGTGCTTGCTCTCCTGCGCGTTTTGTACGTTGGCAACAAACACCGCAAGGAATGGAATCTCGCCTTAATGATGTCTTGATAGATCGCTATTCACCTGATGAAAATGCGGGCTACCCAACACTGTGTAAAGGTCGCTATTTTGTTGATGAAAATTGTTATCACGCATTAGAAGAGCCGACCAGCCTCAATACTCTTTCACTCTTACCTGAATTAATGGCGATGAATATTGCGTCAGTTAAAATTGAAGGTCGTCAACGTAGCCCTGCCTATGTGACAGAAGTGGCGAGAGTTTGGCGTGCAGCCATTGATCAATGCAAAAAAGATCCTCAAGGTTTTAGCACTAATCCACGTTGGATGAACGCGCTAGGAAAGATTTCAGAAGGAACACAAACAACATTGGGTGCTTATCACCGTAAATGGCAATAATAAGGATACGAAAATGAAATATGCATTAGGATCTGTACTTTATTATTGGCAAAAAGAGACACTTGAAGCGTTCTACGAAAAAGCAAAACAGTGCGACGCTGATATTATTTATTTAGGCGAAACAGTGTGCAGCAAACGCCGAGAAACCAAGCCTCAAGATTGGATAAACCTGGCCAAAGAAGTCGCTAAAAGTGGCAAACAAGTGGTTCTTTCTACCTTAGCGTTATTACAAGCCCCTTCGGAATTAAAAGAAATTGCTAAGCTGGTTGATAATGGCGAGTTTTTAGTTGAAGCCCATGATTTTGGCGTAATTAATATGCTTTACGAGCGCAATCTTCCTTTTGTCGCAGGTCACGGGCTTAACTGCTACAACGCTTATGCACTACGTTTGTTACATAAGCAAGGCATGATGCGTTGGTGTATGCCTGTGGAGCTTTCTCGCGAGTGGCTAAATAATCTTTTAAATCAATGTGAAACATTAGGCATTCGCAATAAATTTGAAGTTGAAGTATTGGCTTATGGGCATCTTCCTTTAGCTTATTCCGCACGCTGTTTTACTGCGCGTTCTGAAAATCGTTCTAAAGATGATTGTGAAACCTGTTGCCAAAAATACCCTCAAGGTCGTGAAGTGCTCTCACAAGAAAATCAGCAAGTATTTGTTCTTAATGGTATTCAAACACAAAGTGGCTATTGTTATAACTTGGGTAACGATCAAACATCAATGGCAGGTTTAGTGGATATTATTCGCCTTTCACCTGAATCTGACGCTATTTTTGATACCTTGCAACAATTTCGCCAAAATGAGCTAGGTCAACACCCCATTACAACCATTCATCATCATGACTGTAACGGTTATTGGCGTAAATTGGCAGGATTGGAATTGGTGGAGTAGCGAGTTTAATCCACTCTATTTAATTCAATAATAGAGTGGATGAATTCACTTATCCCAAGGTGATTTTGATTTCAATGTTTTACTTAGCTCAACATTTGGCTTAGCTGATTTATCTAACCATGAGATCAATTTGTTATAATTGGCTTCTGATAATTTTATTTCAATAAAACCCGATTCTAATTCTTCAATTTCCATATAGTAGAGCCTATTCCTAATTGATAGTTTTAAGTTAAATATTTATTTGTTGATGGTTTTATCATATAACCTATTTTGACTCTCCACGATGATGTAACCAATGCTTAAACTGATGCGTAATATGTCTTAGCTCACCATTACGTAACATCCCCACCAGCACACCTAATACGGTATAAATCACACCTAAAACGAGCATCATCACGATATCACCCAATATACTTTGGAATGACAGCCCCATTTGGTTAATTCCCGCCATGGCGTTTACTGCCCATGTAGAAGGTAATGCAGATGAAATGGCAAAGACCCAGTCAGGCATTGCTTGTAGTGGCCAAATCGTGCCAGAAATATAGAACACAGGTGTAGTCACAAATGCCAGTGTCAGATAAATCATCTCAACACTGCGTAAGCATTCTGTAATTAACTTACCTAACCCTAAGACCGCCAATAAGAATGGGAAAGTCAGCATCCAAACCTGATAAAGCGGTGCTTCTTGGCGATATCCCAATACCCACGGCCACAACGCAAAGAATACTGCAGATAAAAATAACCAAATCGGAATAAGTGCAGATAATGCCCCTAAATACACAGCCAAAGGAGGCTTTCCTTTTGGTGTGCTTCTCACCGCGATACTAACGCGGACACAAGCAATTAAAAGGGAGTGTTGTAATAACATCACTAATAACCCAGGGAAAATAATCGCAGCAAAACTTACCCCTGGGTTATACATCGCAATGGTTTCACCCTGAATAGGCTTTAATAGGATGTTTGATTGCTCAACACTAAAACCTGCATTTCTCAAAATACGCCCATTGTAAGCATCTAATAACTGCTGATACGCCAACATCAATTCTTGTTGAATTTGCCCACTAGCCAGACGGTTTGTCGCATCACCAAAGACTGGCACAGTGACATCTTTGCCATTTAATAATTTTTTCTCAAAATCAGTTGGAATAATAATGATGGCAAAAAGCTCACGCATAATCATATCGTGACGAGCTTCATCTAAATTATCGTAGTTCTTAATGCTTAATTTAGGTGTCGAGTTTAATGACCGAATAAGTGAATAACTTGCTGGGCTATGATCTTGATTAATCACTGCCACAGGCAAATCCCATAAAACAGGTTTGGCATACACTAAACTCATAATGCATAAAGAAACAATAAGTAACATCCACATGGGTTTTTCTAACATACCCAATAGAACACGCTTAAAGGTTTGGAAGTATATTTGCATCATGCGACACCTACCTGTAATTCCAATCGTTTAAAAATACGTTTGCGAACTAAGAAGGCGATAGCAAAAGGATAAATCAGTAAGAGTGAACAAACATATAAAATGCCTTGTAGTGATACTTCTCTTAAGAAAATATCAAACATCGCATTTAAGGCGTGCGTTAATGGCTCTAAATTAGAAATAATCCGCGCAGGTAAGATCATCGAAAGTTCAGGTACAGCCATGCCTGAAAATGCCAAGGCAATACTCACCAACATACCTATCATACTGTATGCCGTTATCGCACTATTGGTAAACGCAAAGAGCAGCAATCCCACACTTTGAGCCGCAATGATATAGAAGAACCCCACTAATACCATATATAGCGGATTACCGTTCACTTTCGCCCCCGAAAAATGCACTAATGCCGCTAATTCAACAATTAATAAGGTTAAGAAAAACAGTGTGTAAGGCGTAAGTTTTCCAATCAGTGCAAATGTGAAAGGCTTAATATTCAATAGCATATTACCGCGCGACAACGAATAAATCGTACAGGTCACGACAAATAGCTGGAGCATATGGATCGTAGCGGCAAATTGCTGATAATAAATATAGCTGCCACTGGCATTAAATAAACTGTCATAAGAGAGCGTCACTTTTGCCAAGGGAGGAACAGGTTTATTCATCTCTTGCGCTAACACAGTGCGATATTGCGCATTAAGCTCTGCAAGAAGCCCACTAAAATCCTGTATTGCATAACTCCCAGCAGCATAATACAACCCGTTGTAATACATCCGTGTTGTGGGTTGTTTTCCTGCTAATACCTTACTTTCAAAGTGTCGAGGAATGGTCAATATCGCATAATCTTTTGCGCTACCTAATCGCTCCATTGCAGTGCGTGGATTACCATCTAACGTATTTAATTGCGCATGAGAGCCTGCATTTAAGTCTCTGATCAGTGTTCTCGATAACGGGCTATTATCGTTATTGATCACAGAAACAGGCAAGTTCAGCAATGTGCCTTCAGAAAAGTTAGCACTAATTAACGTGAACAACATCAATGGAAACAGCCAGCTTAGCCAGTGAAAAACTGGGCTACGGACTGCCATATGAGTTTCTCGTGAAAATGCGCTACTAAAGCCACGCCAAGCTGCCTTTACTCTCATTGTTTGTCCTTATTTATCCCAACGCCATAATGCACTCATACCAGGGCGTAACCCTTCAATTGGCGTAACAGGATACAGTCGGATTTCAAATGTTTTTAAATCGAAATCGCCCGTTGCTCTTGTTGCTCTTTTTGTTGCATAGTCGCCCATTGGAGCGATATAGCGAATTTCAGCTTCGACTTCTTTATTGCCTAATGCGGGAACAGTGATAGTAATGCGATCACCTTTACGAATATCCGCTAAGATATCTTCGCGAAGGTTATAAACAAAATAGGCATCAGGAATTCGGATCAGTGTGGCAAGTGGGCTATTCGCGTTAAAAAGCTCACCAATTTCCGCAGGAATAGGACCGACTTCACCATCAACCGGCGCTTTCACCTGTAAGTCATCTTGCTGAATTTTCAACTCAATTAATTGCTGTTCTGCTTGTTGCACCGCCGCCGTATATTTGTGGCGTAATTCAATACGATCGCCATTTTGGGCTTCATCAAGCTCCGCTTGCGCAGCTCTTACACGTTGTGAAGCGACATCTCGGCTACGGCGTGCATTATCCAGTTCTGTCGCTGATACATAGCCTTTATTCGCTACAGCACTGATACGCTGATAATCTCTTGTCGCATTTGTAGCTTCTACTTTGGCTTGAGATAGCACGGCTTCTAGATTACGAATGCTCTCTTCTCTTGTGCCATGCAATGACAAGTCTAGTTGAGCTTGTGCTTGTGCTTTAGCGGCTTCAAGTGCAGCAACTTGTGCGTTAAGTTCAGGGCTTTCTAATGTGATCATCAATTGCCCCGCTTTTACATCATCACCACGCTCTATATGACGCTCAATCACACGACCTTTGGCTTTAGAGGCGACAATGACTTCCGGTGCGTCTACTTCGCCTTGCAGTAATAAATATTGATTATGCGCGCGGAAAAGTATGGCTAATGCAATTAGTATTAGCATTAATAAAATAAGATAAATGGCTCTTTTTTTCATATAACGATTAGACCTTAATAGTGAAGTAGAACACTCACTGACAGAGTTATATTACACAATAACTCAGAAT
>JAEYFY010000135.1 GCA_023454395.1 Pseudomonadota bacterium | reverse complement strand
AATAAGTGGTGTATTTAACATGTCATAAATACGTAGTTTACTTATTATGTTAATCAGCATGGATGTTGAATTAAGCTATCAGATTAGAGAATTCATTTATTGAATACTAAATATATTAGCCAGTTAGCGTGAAACAGTGGCTTTTATTACGTATCTGTGGCAATTAAGGATAAAACAAATAAAAAGGGGTAAAAGTGGGTGTTAATGTCAGAAAGTACACACTAATAGGACTAATCATAGTATTAGCTATTCTTTCATTTATTGCATGGAGGTGGGTATTTCCCCAACCTCAATACGCTCATGTCGTTTCGGCTACGCCTATTAAATCGACCGTTTTTGTGACAGAAGAGTATTGTCATCGAATTGGCTTACCGACACCTTTTACACCAGAAAAATTGTCACGATTTCACCCAGCAGAGCAAGAATGCCGAGTGTTTTATATGATTGAAGCACTCAATAACAGTAATATTGCTAATTTCCCTTATCCTCAATTTAAAGAGTGCATCCCGATTTATCGTCAAGAGCGTAGAATTGTGGGTTATGATGTGCTTTATACTATCGATGGAACACCAGGCAAAGTTCGTACCACGTTTAAACCCGGTGAAATTATCGCGTTAGATTCTGATGGTAGGCTGATTTTAGAACAAGAACCTTATTGTTCTATGAATGAAAAAGTACCTTGTCGCAAAGAGTAAACTTAACAATAGAACAAACCTAAGAATATAAAAAGAAAGGCGTAATAAAGTGACTTTGATTACGCCTTTTTGTTGATTCAATAACCGCTAGAGTGCGGTTATTTTATGCTCATTAAATGCACTTAACATATCATCAATAAAAGTGAGTCGTTTTTCACGCTCAGTTAAATCAGTAATAAATTTCAGTTTTGAAGGGCCATCTAAGCGGAAAATAGCAGGTTGCTCTTGAAGTAGGCTGATTAAATATCCTGGGTCAACCTTATTCTTTTCACCAAACTCAATAAATCCACCTTTATCATGAGCTTCAATTCGAGTGATACCCAAGCTCATTGCACTTAAACGAATAGCCGCATTACGCAGTAGATAACGCCCTGCATCAGGCAGCTTACCAAATCTATCAATTAACTCTGCTCTTAGATCATTAAGCTCTGTTACGTCAATGGCACTGGCAATTCGTTTATAGAATGAAAGTCTGACATTTACATCAGGGATATAATCATCAGGCAACAAGACTGGCATTCTTAATTCAATTTCAGTTTGTTGATTGGTGAGATCTTCAAGTGATGGCTCTCTACCTTCTTTAAGCGCTTCTACTGCACTTTCTAGCAATTCCATATAAAGTGAGAAACCAACAGTATTCATTTGACCGCTCTGTTCTTCACCTAATAATTCACCCGCACCTCGAATTTCTAGATCATGAGTTGCTAATGCAAAACCTGCACCCAGATCTTCTAGTGAAGCAATCGCTTCTAAACGTTTATGAGCATCCTTTGTCATTGCTTTAGGATGTGGCGTCAGCAAATAAGCATAAGCTTGATGATGAGAACGACCTACACGACCACGTAACTGATGTAATTGCGCTAAACCAAAGTGATCAGCTCGTTCAATAATAATGGTGTTCGCGCTAGGTATATCGATACCTGTTTCAATAATTGTGGTGCAAAGTAACACATTAAAACGTTGGTGATGAAAATCATTCATCACACGCTCAAGTTCACGTTCACGCATTTGCCCGTGACCAATGCCAATACGCGCTTCAGGAACGAGTGTAGCCAGTCTCTCGCGGGCTTTTTCGATATTTTCAACATCGTTATACAAGTAATAAACTTGTCCACCACGCAATGTCTCACGCAAGATAGCTTCACGTACTACTAAGTCGTCATATTCTCGCACAAAGGTTTTCACCGATAAGCGACGTGCTGGTGGTGTTGCAATAATGGAAAGATCACGCATACCACTCATTGCCATATTCAATGTACGAGGAATTGGCGTTGCTGTTAGCGTTAAAATATCGACATTAGCACGCATGGCTTTTATTCGCTCTTTATGGCGAACACCAAAACGATGCTCTTCATCGACAATTAATAGCCCTAAATCTTTCCACTGAATATTGGGTTGAAGCAATTTATGTGTACCAATGACAATATCAACGGTTCCTTCAGCCAGTTTTTCTGTAATTTGCTGTTGTTCTTTTGCGCTACGAAAACGCGAGATCATCTCAATGTTAACGGGCCAATTAGCAAAACGATCACGGAAATTATCAAAATGTTGCTGAGCCAATAGGGTAGTTGGCACTAAAATAGCGACTTGTTTATTGTTGTTAACGGCAAGAAATGCAGCGCGCATCGCCACTTCTGTTTTACCAAATCCGACATCACCACAGACGAGTCTATCCATTGAAATGGCTTGGCACATATCGCTAAGTACAGCATTGATTGCCATTTCTTGATCAGGTGTTGTTTCAAAAGGAAAGCTTTGGCGGAATGATTGGTACTGCTCTTTATCCATTTTAAAGGCAAAGCCTGTTTTTACTTCGCGTTGAGCATAAACATCTAATAACTCTGCTGCGACATCACGTACTTTTTCAGCGGCTTTTTGGCGCGCTCTTACCCATGCATCGCCACCCAATTTATGTAGTGGGGCATTTTCATCTGCACCACCAGAATAACGACTAATCAAATGCAGTGATGAAACAGGCACATAAAGCTTGTCATTGCCCGCATAGCTTAACATCAAGTATTCAGCTTTAACGCCACCCGCTTCTAGTGTTGTCATTCCTTGATAGCGACCAACACCATGTTGAAGATGAACAACGGGTTGTCCTATGCTTAATTCAGCAAGGTTACGAATTAATGTATCTGTATTAATTGCACGGCGATTGTCTTGGCGACGACGATTAACACGTTCACCTAACATATCACTTTCACAGATCATGGCTAATTGACGATGGTTATCAATAAATCCATGTTCAGCAGCACCAATGATAAAGTAAAAACCTTTCTTTTGAGCATCAGATAATTCAATGATCTGCTTGGGCGCTATTTTTATGCGCGATAAAAGCTCTTGTACGGTTTCGCGTCGTCCTTCACTTTCAACAGAGAAAATAACGCTGCCTGAAAATTGTTCTTGGAATCGACGTAAGTTATCTAAAGGTGATTTGCTTTGCGCGTTAATCGATAAATCAGGAAGAGGTTGATAGCCTAAATTGGTCTGTCCTGCCTTTTCTGGCAGCGTTTCTGTTTTAAGTTGAATACGAGGCCACTGTTTTAACTCTTTATTAAATTTATCAACGTTCAGCCAAACATCATCAGGCGGTAACAGGGGGCGCATAGGATCAACGCGACGGCTTTCAAAACGTTGATTAATGTCTTGCCAAAATTTTTCTGCAAAATCTTGTAGATCTTGCGTCACTATCAATGTGTTTTTAGGGAAATAAGCAAATAAGTTAG
>JAEYFY010000115.1 GCA_023454395.1 Pseudomonadota bacterium | reverse complement strand
GTGCTATTGTGATCCCTGCAAGCCCTTTACCGGATATTCGCAGAAACTCTAGTCTTGATAGTCCAATATCTAATATTGGACGATGATGTGTATCAGACATTAATATTTATCTCCGCTTAACTAATTTTATTAAGAAATAAGTTGTGATGATAAATTCTTTATTTACCCGCTTGCTTTATCGTTATATAAAAAATATAATAACGGTATCGTTAGCAGATAGATTATAGATTTCAACTCTTTTTATGATTAAAAGACACGTTGTAAGAAAATGTTAAATATTTGTGTTTACAATGTGTTATCTCCATTTTTTACGTATTTTTATTATCCTCTTTGATAGTGTGGGTATTAATAAATTAATACTGTGACTGTTATCATAGAAATAAAAACATCGAGTGTTATTAATTTTATTTAATTAAATGATTATTATTTTTATCTGTAATTAAGAAAGAGAATAAATACCATTTATATATATTCTATTATTGAAATTAAATTAAAGGTGATTTGTTCTTGTATTTTATTTGATATTATTATTTTAATAATAAATTGATATTCGATATTAATTATCGATTAAATGAAATGTGAGTTTTGATTATTATTAATAGCTGTAAATATGAATAAATTGTAAAACCATGACTAGATCATTTTTATAAAAAAAGAAACCTTATCTAATTAAGAGAAGGTTTCTTTTATTTGTTTTATCATTTGGTTTTATGGTTAGTAACCCACTGCTTTACCCGCAGGGCGACGCACATCATTTGATCCATAAAGATAACCTTCACGTACAGCACCAGAAACAGCAGAATCATTACCTGATGAAGCTGGGATCACACCTTCTTCTCCGGGAAGTCCAACCATAATCAGCTCAGCGGCTCCCCATGGTGTTTGTTCTACCATTTTATATCCCATAGCAGAGAGTTTTTCTAACGTGTCTTTTGATAATCCTCGTTGTTCATAATAAACCTCATCTGGTAACCATTGATGGTGAATACGAGGGCTATTAACGGCTTCTTGTGGTGGCATACCAAATTCAATAATATTCAGTGCGGTTTGTAAGGTGATTGAGATAATACGAGAACCTCCCGGTGATCCTAAAATAAGGAAAGGTTTGCCTTCTTTAGTCACAATAGTTGGGCTCATTGACGACAATGGGCGTTTTAATGGTGCAATGCTATTGCGCTCACCTTGTACTAAACCATAGAGATTTTTTTCGCCGACTTTGGTTGTAAAATCATCCATCTCATTATTGAGGAAAAATCCGGTTCCCGGTGCGATGACAACAGCACCAAAACGACCATTTATAGTGTAAGTGGTTGACACTGCGTTACCATCTTTATCTATAACTGAGTAGTGTGTTGTTTCAGGGCTTTCATGAGGCGCGATACCGGGTTGTACATTTTCTGATGGTGTCGCTTTGTTGGGTTTTATTTGTTGGCGAATTTCTGTGGCATAAGCTTTGCTGAGTAACTTTTCTGTTGGATTGTTAATAAATTGAGGATCACCAAGAAAAGTGTTTCTGTCCATATAAGCATGACGCATTGCTTCCGTTAGAGTATGAACATATTCCGCTGAATTAAAGCCCATCGATTTAAGATCATAACCTTCCAAAATATTCAGTGTTTGGCAGATAGTGACTCCGCCTGAACTTGGAGGTGGGGCAGAAATAAACTCATAACCTCGGTAAGTACAGGTGATAGGTTTGGTTTCTGTAATAGTAAAATTAGCAAAATCTTCTTGAGTTAACAGTGCATTATGTTGTTTCGACGCTTCTTCAACTTTTTTAGGGATCTCGCCTCGGTAAAATGCGTCAGAACCTTGGTTTGCGATGAGTTCCAATGTATTGGCTAAGTCAGTTTGAATTAGGCGATCACCGGGTTGCCACGGTGTTCCATCTGGTTTCAAGAAAATTTTTGCCGACTCAGGATCTTGTTTAAAGCGCTCTGTTGTTGTTTCTAATACATCAGTATCGGCACGCGTTAAAATATAGCCTTCTCTTGCAAGTTTAATCGCAGGTGCCATCACTTCTTGGCGTGAAAGGGTGCCGTATTTCTCTAATGCGGAATTTAATCCTTTTACTGTACCGGGTACTCCTGAGGCGAGATAGCCATAAAGACTGGCATCTTTCACTAAATTTCCGTCTTTATCTAAATACATATTTTTAGACGCAGAAGCGGGTGCAGTTTCTCTGAAATTAATAAAGGTATTTGTGCCATCAGCAAGGTGTATTGTCATAAAACCACCGCCACCAATATTACCGCAACAGGCATTAACGACAGCTTGTGCATAACCAACCGCAACAGCGGCATCAATCGCATTTCCCCCTTTTTGTAAAATATCACTTCCAACTTGTGAGGCTAAATGTTGAGAAGAGACAACCATACCATGCTGCGCTTCAACAGCGGGTTCATAGGCAGCATAAAGTGAATGTGAAAAAAGGGCGGTGAGTAACAGTAGATGAGTTTTTTTTATACTAATCATTATTATCCCCATTAATAACAGTGAGTTATATTGAATAACGACAAATAAAAATAGATGTGTATACGCTGTTATTAATATTAATTAACAATTGCGTAACAATAAGTATAGAGAGCGGTTATTGGTGAGGAGAATTTTTTTTGATGTGATGATCACAAAATCATCTTTAAGCAGACAAACAATAATCTTGCGTATAACAAATTGTAATAATAAATAGAATTGATAAGAGATAAATAGATAAGTGCTGAATAAATAAAAAAAGCCTGTTTTTCACAGGCTTTTAGAAAAATAGTAGCTTACTGAAATATTACAGTTTGCCAGAGTTTGCTTTCAGGTATTTAGCAACGCCATCTGGAGATGCGCCCATACCTTCTTGACCTTTTTCCCACTGTGCAGGGCAAACTTCACCGTGTTCTTCGTGGAATTGCAGTGCATCAACCATACGGATCATTTCGTCGATATTACGACCTAATGGCAGATCATTAACGACTTGGTGACGAACAACGCCTTCTTTGTCAATCAGGAATGAACCACGCAGAGCAACGCCAGCTTCTGGGTGTTCGATACCGTAAGCTTTGATAATGTCATGTTTGATATCAGCAACCATTGGGTATTTAACTTCACCAATACCGCCATCATCAATTGGCGTTTTACGCCATGCGTTATGAACGAATTCTGAGTCCATAGAAACACCGATGATTTCTACGCCACGTTTTTTGAATTCGTCAAAACGGTGATCAAATGCAATCAGCTCTGAAGGGCAAACGAAAGTGAAATCCATTGGCCAGAAGAAAATAACGGCAGGTTTGCCTTTGATAAATGAATGCAGGTTGAAATCGTTAACAATTTCACCATTACCTAAAACGGCAGCAGCTGTGAAATCAGGGGCTTTGCGAGTAACCAGAACCATAATGTACTCCTGTAAATTGAAAGAGTTTGTACTCGTCATATTTCAAGTTGTAGCGTTGTTGACTGCGTTCATTCGCACTAGTCACATACTCTGGTATGCTCCTAGCGACTCATTCACTTGTCGCCTAGCTACACCTCGAACTATTTAGAGTAAATTCAGGATGTGTACCCTGTTTTTATTCGTCATATTTCAAGTTATAGCGTTATCTTGAACTATTTAGAGTAAATTCAGGATGTGTACCCTGCTTTTAAATGATGCATACAGCATAAATAATCAATCGCTATTGATAAAGTTAAACAGAACAATCTATTTGATAGATTGTAGCTATCAACTTAATACAACAAAGTAGGATTATTTATGACTCCTTGTATAACGATTCATTCTAATCAACTTTGAAAATGAATACTATGCTTGTTAACAAATCGTTACGAATAATATGATAAATTGACTGAGTATCTTTTTGATATATCAAATGTAATCCTACAAGATGACAAAAAGATGAAATCCAACATGGTAGTTAAATGTATCAGTCATCAAGTTGGTGATGCTGTGCTCTTTCTAGCAATTGTGGATAAAACTGCCAAAAAATCTCACTTAATTCATCGTAATGAGTTTCGAGTACGATATAAGAGCCTGCGAGTGCGCTTAATCGTGGTCTTCTTCTCGCCATGCCTTTCAATGTTTGAGCAATATATGCCTTATCAGCATAACGAATTAACCAAGATTGTGACCATAGATACTCATTAAGCTCTTGGAATTTTTCAGGTGTTTGCCATAAATCAGGTTCAATAATCTTTCGGGTTTTGGTGACAAATTCTGTCAACGGCATATTTGGTTCAAATTTCAACCAATTTAAAGAAAGAAAATGATCCCAAAAAACATCTAAGGTAATTGGCGAAACTCGGCGATATTCATCAGGAAATAAAAGGCGAGCTTGTTTGACTAATGGATGAGTGTCGGTAAGCACATCAATACGTCTATGCATACGAATGCCCTCAATAACAGCTTGGCTGTAATCAGAGCTAGGTGCGCCTTTAACGTAATCTGCCATCATATTGCCTAATAGAGAGCTTTTTGCCCTAAAGGCCAGATGTAAGTGAGCAAGATAATTCATCACAGCATCATAGCGCTTTTTGAATAAAAAAGGGCTTCTTTCTTGCACTGATAAGCTGGCAGCACTAGACTAGTCCGCCTGTTTTTTATGAAAGTAGTCGTTTAATTATGCGTGTATCAGACTTTACATTTGAATTGCCAGAAGCCTTGATTGCTCACTATCCACAACCTCAACGTAGTGGTTGTCGTTTGCTCTCTTTAGAAGGTGAGACTGGTGCTTTATCACACGGTATTTTTACCGATGTATTAGATAGAATAAATGCCGGTGATCTGCTGGTTTTTAATAATACGCGCGTGATCCCTGCGCGTATTTATGGGCGTAAAGCGTCAGGTGGTAAAATCGAAGTGTTAGTTGAGCGTATGCTTGATGAACATCGCGTTCTTGCACATGTTCGAGCCTCTAAATCACCGAAAGAAGGCGCTGCGCTTGTGTTAGGTGAAGATGAAAGTGTACAAGCAACTATGGTTGCGCGTCATGATACACTTTTTGAAATTCGCTTTGATGATGAAAGAGATGTTCTTACTATCCTAAATAGTATTGGGCATATGCCTTTACCTCCTTATATTGATCGTCCTGATGAAGAATCTGATAAAGAGCTTTATCAAACGGTTTATAATGAGCGTCCAGGCGCTGTTGCCGCACCTACTGCGGGATTACACTTTGATGAACCATTACTTCAAGCTTTAAAAGAAAAAGGTGTTGAGATGGCATTTGTCACACTGCATGTTGGGGCGGGAACTTTCCAACCAGTGCGTGTTGATAATATCGAAGAACACACAATGCATTCTGAATACGCAGAAGTACCACAAGAAGTGGTTGATGCTGTATTAGCGTGTAAAGCGCGTGGAAATCGAGTGATTGCGGTGGGGACAACATCTGTTCGCTCATTAGAAAGTGCCGCTAAGGCAACAAAAGATGCGTTAATAGCACCTTTCTTCGATGATACCCAAATCTTTATTTATCCGGGTTATCAATATCAAATTATTGATGCATTGATTACCAATTTCCACTTACCTGAATCTACTTTAATCATGCTGGTTTCTGCTTTTGCTGGGTATAAAAATACCATGAATGCTTATAAAGAAGCGGTTAAGCAAGAGTATCGTTTTTTCAGTTATGGTGATGCGATGTTTATTACGGGTAATCCTTTAGCTATCAATGAAAAAGTAGGACAAGAATAAAGATTTATTATTTTTTTAGTGTTTTTCTTCTTTTTATGAATTGTTATTTCAATTTTATTGCTTAATCCCTTTGACTAAGCACGGGTTTTTGTTGAAGTAACATATACAGCCGTCTAACAAATGATTAGAATATGCTGTTTTTTAATGCGCATTGGACTGTTTTTCTGATGCTTGGAGGATGAGTGAAATACGAATTAGACAAAACCGACGGTAATGCTCGTCGCGGTCGCCTTATTTTTGAACGTGGTGTTGTTGAAACACCTGCATTTATGCCAGTGGGTACTTACGGCACAGTAAAAGGAATGACACCTGAAGAAGTGAAAGCGACAGGCGCACAAATCCTTTTAGGTAACACCTTCCACTTATGGTTACGCCCGGGTCAAGAAATCATGAAGTTACATGGTGATTTACATGATTTTATGCAATGGCAAGGTCCTATTTTAACGGATTCAGGCGGTTTCCAAGTCTTTAGTTTAGGCGCAATGCGTAAAATTAAAGAAGAGGGCGTTCATTTCCGTAACCCTATTAATGGCGAAAAGATTTTCTTAAGCCCAGAAAAATCAATGGAAATCCAATACGATTTGGGTTCTGACATTGTGATGATTTTTGATGAGTGTACGCCATACCCTTCAGATTGGGATTATGCGAAAAACTCAATGGAGATGTCATTACGTTGGGCTAAACGTAGTCGTGCGCGCTTTGATGAACTCAATAACAAAAATTCATTATTCGGTATTATTCAAGGCGGTGTTTACGAAGATTTACGTGATATCTCAGTAAAAGGGCTAGTCGAAATTGGTTTTGACGGTTACGCTGTTGGCGGCCTTGCAGTCGGGGAGCCTAAAGAAGATATGCATCGTATTTTAGAGCATGTCTGCCCTCAAATTCCTGCGAATAAACCGCGTTATTTAATGGGTGTTGGTAAACCAGAAGATTTAGTTGAAGGTGTTCGTCGTGGTATTGATATGTTTGACTGTGTTATGCCAACACGAAATGCACGAAATGGCCATCTGTTCGTAACCGATGGTGTTATTAAAATTCGTAATGCGAAACATCGCTCTGATACATCAACGCTTGATGAACATTGTGACTGCTATACCTGTAAAAATTATAGCCGTGCTTATTTACATCATCTTGATCGTTGTAACGAAATTTTAGGTGCAAGGCTGAACACTATCCACAACTTACGTTATTATCAGCGTTTGATGGCTGAAATTCGTCAGTCTATTGAAGACTCGCGTTTTGAAGAGTTTGTACATGAATTCTACGAACGTATTGGAAAACCTGTCCCACCGCTAAATGGCAGTGCGACTAAGTGTGAATAATGTATACGAGAAAGCCCAATACTGTGTATGATATTGGGCTTATAACTTGAATATCGTCGATATCGACAACAATGAGGAAAAGTGAATGAGTTTTTTCATTTCTGATGCTGTTGCTTCTGCTGGACAAGCAGCACCTGAAGCTAGCTTT
>JAEYFY010000113.1 GCA_023454395.1 Pseudomonadota bacterium | reverse complement strand
TGTTGTTCGTGAAACACCAGCCAAGCGGGCGATTTCATCCAGTTTCACATTAGCCTCTTTTAATTATTAAATGTGTTATTTATTACATATTGCTATGAATTTCAGTCATCATGCTGATCTGAGTTTGCATTTTAACACAATTTACTGATAAAACCGTATGCGTCAACGTTTCCGTTTATGTCTTTTATCAATTATTTCAATCATTATTATCTATCAATAAGTAATTTCAAAAGAAAAAAGCACCATTTAGGTGCTTTTTCATCAATTAAAATTAATCTTGATACATTAATTCGATTTCATTTCGATAGCGTTCAAAAATAATTTTACGGCGAAGTTTCAATGTTGGTGTTAATTCACCCGATTCCATTGAAAAGCCTTCAGCAAGAAGAGTAAAGCGCTTAACTTGATGAAAACTTGCAAAGTTTTTTTGCATTTCGTGTAAACGTTCATCAAATAGCTCTTTAATTTTAGTGTGGCGTAATAATTCTATACGATCTTGATATTTTAGATTTAATGCACGGGCATGTTCTTCTAATGCATCAAAGCAAGGTACGATAAGTGCCGAAACAAATTTACGGGTATCTGCGATCACCGCAATATGCTCAATAAAGCGGTCTTGTCCTAATGTTCCTTCAATCATTTGTGGTGCAATGTATTTACCATTCGACGTTTTCATTAAATCTTTTAAACGTTCTGTGATAAATAACATGCCATCACTATCAAGAGCACCAGCATCTCCAGTGCGTAACCATCCATCTTCTGTAAAGGCAGCGGCTGTATCTTCAGGCTTATTAAAATATCCTTTCATAACAATGCTGCCACGTACTTGGATTTCGTTTTCTGCACCAATACGCACTTCAATGCCCGGCAATGGAGTACCAATAGAGCCTAATTTATATTTGTTCTCTTCCCAGCATGAAACGGTGGCACAGGTTTCTGTCATACCATAGCCATATTTAATATTAATACCGGCTGCCAAAAAGAAACGGATCACAGCATCATCTAAACGAGCGCCTGCCGCGGGTAAAAAGCGGACTCGTCCACCTAAAATTTGGCGCACTGGATTTAACACTTTTTTATCTGCAAAACGATAACATAAACGGGAAATAAAGCCCTGTTGACGCTGATTCAGTTGTGCTTCACGCTGTTTTTCACCCTGCTTTATCGCCCATTTAAAGATAAATTTACGAAACACGGAAGCTTGAGACACTTTATCTTGAATAGCGCTATACACTTTTTCATAAAAGCGAGGAACGGCACACATCACCGTAGGTTTAACCGCACTCATTGCCTCTCTGACAGCATGAGTGTCTGTTAAATACACGTTAACCGCGCCAGTGTGCATCACATAGAAGCTCCACGCGCGTTCAAAAACGTGAGAAAGAGGTAAGAAACAGAGCGAAACATCTTTATCAGATAATGAGAGACGCTCATCATGTAGATAAAGTTGTGATGCCAAACTGGTATAGTCAAGCATAACGCCTTTAGGCTCGCCTGTAGTTCCTGATGTATAAATCAGAGTAAACAGATCATCTAAATTGCATTCATTAATACGCTGTTTTAACACGTCATCATGCTGAAATGTGGACTGGTTAATTAAATTTTCCAGATAGCATGAAGGTAGGTTTTCGTTTAACACAACATCGGAGTTAAACACAATAATATGTTCAAGCTGAGGACATAACGCTAATAATTCAGAAACAATATCGTATTGCTTTTGGTCACCAATAAAAAGAATGCGAATATTCGCATCATTTAAAATGTAAGCGGCTTGTTCAACACTACTTGTTGCATAAAGAGGAACAGTTACTGCACGTAGCTGCAAAGAAGCAATATCAGCTAAAGACCAATCAATGGTATTTTGAGAAAAGATCCCAATGTTTTCTTGAACATCTACACCCATTTCTAACAATGCATTTGAGAGTGCGCGTGTTTTCTTTTCAACCAACTCCCAAGACATTTCGATATTGCACTTAGCATCCCACTGGCGATAAGCAATTTTATTCCCGCAATGCAAAAACTGCATCTGTAATCTTCTAATTATATGATAATCATTAAGATTATTATTAGCTATCATAATTTTCCTGCTATTTATGGAAAAGCGACCGTGTTATGAAATCGAAATGAAGAAAATGTCTCTCTTACAATTTCAGCTTACACCTGTTCGCTGACTTAAATAAAAGTCTAAGTGATCCGCCAAAATAAAGGAATCCAATTTTACATAAATTTGTAAAATTGTGAGTTATGAGAAGTTTTGTCAAAAAAGACTATCTCATTACAGTGAGAAAACTAAATATTACGATCTTATTTTTTATGGAAAACTGAAAGAAAAAACATATAAATAACAATAAGTAACTGTTATAACTCAATCAGTGACAATATAAATAGAGGGGTATTATTGAAAAAAAATAGGTTCAACACGGTATAATATGAATAAGAGCTATTATTACAAGGAAAGGGCAAAAATAGTGACAGCAATCCAATTGAGTTTACCTAACCGCATAAACGCCATTTTGGTCATTAGCCAAATAACTAACGTTATCTGCCACTATTTCTGCATAATTAGCAGTAAATACTAATTATGAGCAAAAACACTCTATTTTTGACAAACTTCACTTAATAAATTTTTCATCCATAAATGACCTTTATCTCGCGCTGTTGACTCATGCCAAATCAAGTAACATGGGCGCTCTGTTTTTTCCCAAGGTAACGACACTGCTTTAATATCTAATTGCTCAGAATAACTTTCAACTAACCATCTTGGTGCAATAGCGACCAAATAAGTTCTGGAGACAATATTTAATACACTATTTAAATCGGTTCCTTGATAAGTGATTAAATCTTCCAAATGAGTATCTTTATAATAAGGCGCACTAAATGAACCAATATCATCTAAAGAAACAATAGAATGTTGCTCATTTAATAACATTTCTTGAGTCACACTCTCTTTAATACGAGGATGTTTATTAGAAACGACCAAAACAACTTCGTCATTAAATAGTGGTTGTGAATGAAATTCAGCCTTTTCAAATTCCTTATAACTAATAAAGAACTCAACTTCTTGATATTTTAATTGGTGTTCTATATTGCTATTTAAATAAGACTTAATATTAACGTTAATATTAGGTGTTTCATTTTTAATTTGTTCAACTATTTTTGGTGCTAGTCTTATATCTAGAGGGCTACAAATAGATAAATTAAATATACGCTCACTTTGCTCTGGTTCAAATCCAGCTCCTGGAAGCTCGTTATGAACCAATTGTAAGGCTTGTCTTACTGGACCAAAAAGTTGTTTAGCTCTTAATGTCGGTTGAATACCGCGTCCATAGCGAACAAATAATTCGTCATTAAACATAACTTTAAGGCGAGATACAGCATTACTTACTGCGGGTTGTGACATGCCCAGTACTTGTGCAGCACGGGTAACATTTTGCATTTGCATAACAGCATCAAATACCGTTAATAAATTAAGATCAACATTACGTAAATGCATATCTGCTGATTCTCTGCTGGTAACTGTTGCTGATGTGTAATCCGTCATTTCTTACTCCACTATGTTATCATAATAGCCAAATAAATATTATTAACTAAGATATTATTAATAATAAATAAGCTTCAACTATTACTTAAACTATTTATTAAAATTTATTATTCATCATCCATGTATATAACTAAACACATAAGTTTCATATCAATAAAAAAACATATTTCATATAAGGAATGAATTTTTATATTAAAATTACATGTATAGAAAATGATTATATCAATATATATTACAACCTGTTTTACCTCCTGCCTTGCAAATAATAAAACAAAGTATGATAAAAATCATAATAAAATAATGTACTTTCATTCCTAAAATAGGTATCCGATATCTATTATCTTTTATAATACAATGATTTTTATTCTTACATTCAAAACGTTGCTCACTTTTATCAATTATTCCTCCCCTAACTCCCTCTTTTTTCCCTATCAACTGGCTGATTAAAAAAAAAGCAAACAATTGTTTAATTTTTCATTTCACTCTTTTTCAAACAACGTATGGAACATTAACCTAATCAATGAATGCTTGATAGTTATAATCATTAGTAAAAATTTAGATATTAGTCAGAATCACTATGAGAAATTTATAAATAACACTGGGAAATGAATTAATAAATTCCAACACTTGACATCTTTATTGGTATTAGGTATCAATAAATACAGATTATTGAGAACTTATCTAAGGATGTTTCATGTTGAACGCAATTTTACTATCAAGCCTATTACTACTCGCAACTTTTATGCGCGGTCGGCTTATGGGTAAAAAGTGAAACACACCTGCCCTTAGAGAGAAAACCCGCGCTAGTCGCGGGTTTTTTTATACCTGGGAGAGCGCAAACAGCAAATAAAAAGAGAAAGGAACAGATTATGAGCAATGACGTGATTATTTTTGATACCACATTGAGAGATGGTGAACAAGCATTGCAGGCGAGCTTAAGCGTAAAAGAGAAGTTACAAATTGCTTACGCTTTAGAGCGTTTAGGTGTGGATATCATTGAAGCGGGCTTTCCTGTTTCTTCCCCTGGTGATTTTGAATCTGTGCAAACCATTGCACGAGAAATCAAAAATAGCCGTATTTGTGCATTAGCGCGCTGCGTTGATAACGATATTGATGTTGCGGCGGAATCGTTAAAAGTCGCAGAAGCTTTTCGTATCCACGTATTCTTGGCAACCTCAGCATTGCATGCTGAACATAAATTAAAGAAATCGTTCGAAGATATTATTGAAATGGGCGTGAACTCAATAAAACGCGCTCGTCGCTATACCGATGATGTGGAATTTTCTTGTGAAGATGCAGGACGTACTCATATCGATAATTTATGTCGAATTGTTGAAAGCGCAATTAATGCGGGTGCAACCACCATTAATATTCCAGATACCGTAGGTTATACAACACCTTATCAATTTGGTGGAATTATCACCAACTTATTTGAGCGTGTTCCCAATATTGATAAAGCCATTATTTCTGTTCACTGTCATGACGATTTAGGAATGGCTGTTGCTAACTCAATTACCGCAGTACAAGCAGGTGCAAGACAAGTAGAAGGAACAATTAATGGCTTAGGCGAACGTGCAGGTAACTGCGCATTAGAAGAAGTCATTATGGCGATAAAAGTCCGTGAGCAAATGATGAATGTTCAGACACGGATTAATCACAAAGAAATTTATCGTACCAGTCAATTAGTCAGCCAGTTATGTAATACGCCAATTCATGCTAATAAATCTGTTGTTGGCTCCAATGCATTCGCGCATTCATCGGGTATTCACCAAGATGGCGTTTTGAAGAACCGCGAAACCTACGAAATCATGACGCCAGAATCTATCGGATTAAAAGAAGTACAACTGAATTTAACCTCTCGCTCAGGTCGTGCCGCAGTTAAACATCGCATGGAAGAGATGGGATATCGTGAAACAGATTATAACTTGGATACTTTATATTCTGCCTTCTTACGTTTGGCAGATAAAAAAGGCCAAGTCTTTGATTATGATTTAGAAGCTTTAGCATTTATGGGGCAACAGCAACAAGAGCCTGATGAGTTTGTAATGAATTATTTTAATACTCAATCTGGTTCATCAACCGTTGCTACCGCGAGTGTCAGCATCACTCATGGTAATAAAGAAATTACTGAAGCAGCAACCGGTAATGGTCCTGTCGATGCGGTTTATCAAGCCATCTCTCGCGCAACAGGTTATCCATTGAAATTAGTCACTTACCAATTAACCGCTAAAGGTGAAGGCCGAGACGCCTTAGGGCAAGTTGATATCGTTGTTGAATATCAAGGACGTAAATTTCATGGAATGGGTTTAGAAACTGACATCGTAGGTTCATCAGCAAATGCCATGATCCACGTTATTAATAGCATTTGGCGCTCAGAGCAAGTCGAAATAGAAAAACGCAAACAACATACAACACAAGAAGCGGTTTAATTATGTCAAAAAATTATCATATTGCAGTATTACCCGGAGATGGTATTGGCCCTGAAGTCATGGCTCAAGCACAAAAAGTGATGAAGGC
>JAEYFY010000413.1 GCA_023454395.1 Pseudomonadota bacterium | reverse complement strand
ATTTATGGATATGGAACAGCGGTTTAACACAAGCAAAGCAGTGTTGATTTTATTAATGACAACATTTACTGGTGTCCTGAGTTCAGCTGCTGTTGCAAATACACCACCTACAGCGAGAGCGGGTAGCACTATACCTGGGATTGTATATGTCTATATCACCGGTAATGTTATCGCTCCACCACCTTGTGTTATCAATGGGGGTAAGACGATTGAGGTTGATTTTGGTGAAGTCATGAGTACGCGTATTGATGGCGTTAATTACAAAAAGCCTATTACCTATAGTGCTGAATGTAGAAAAATGCCAACAAATACAATGAAAGTCTCTATTTCTGGAAGTGGTACAGGGTTTGATTCAAATGCCTTGAGTACAAACATTACAGGGTTAGGGGTACGTCTTCTTTATCAAAATAAATTATTGAGATTGGGGCAAGAAGTGAATTTTACTTACCCTAACTTTCCTCAATTTGAGGCAATTCCTGTGCGTGATTACTCTGCATCATTAACAGGTGGTGATTTTTACGCTACTGCAACACTTCGGGTCGAATATCAGTAAGGAGTCAGTACATGCTTATTCATTTAAAAAAGGTTTGTCTGACAACATTACTTATAATGTCGCCTTTATTTGTCAGTGCGGATGAACCGAATATGAAATTATTTGGAACATTATTAATTCCGCCTCCTTGTGTGATTGAAAATAACAACTTAATTGAAGTTTATTTTGGTCATAATGTTGGTATTCATAGAGTTGATGGAATTAATTACACCCAACCCGTGAATTACAGATTAAAGTGCGATCCAAATATAAAAGGCTGGGATCTGGGGCTTTCAATTATTGGCCCTAAAAGTCAGTTTGATGATGCTGGATTACAAACCAATATTACAGACTTAGCGATTCATATGACTCGAAATGGTGAGCCTTTTATTTTAAATGAGCGCTTTACTATATCGCCGGACAAGCCACCTATTATTCAAGCCGTGCCAGTGAAAAAACCAGGAAGCACATTAGTAGAAGGTCCATTTGAAGTAACAGCAACGTTGCTCGCAGAATATCAATAGGAGTGTGAAAATGAAGCTTAAAACATTACCGCTTCCTGCTATTTGCGGGCTTTCGCTTCTAATAGGAATATTTACAACAGCTAATGCAGCACAGAATAATATGCGACTTTATGGCACATTAGTTGATGAACCTTGTGTGATAAGACCTGGCGATGAAACAATCTCGTTAGAATTTGGTAATGTGCCAGATAAAACGTTTTATATTGGCGCGGGTAGAACAAATAGCCAAAATTTTCAAATTCATTTATCAGAATGTGACCTTTCTATTAATAAAAAGGTAAGAGTGACATTTAGTGGTGCTGAAAATCAGGCAATGGTTGGGCAAGGTTTTCTTGCATTAAGTACAGGAAGTCAAGCTGAAGGTATTGCCATTGGATTAGAAAACTCTGATGGTAGTCCACTGCGGATTAATCAGGAAACAAGCAATATTGCCTTAAATTCAGGGGATTCTATTTTAAGGTTCCGCGCATTTATACAAGCCGAGCCTAATGCTATTGCGAATGAATCAATAAAACGAGGTCGTTTTAGTGCCATAGCTACATTCCACCTGAATTATGATTAATTATTAATATTGAGGTTAATATGTTTACCCCAAAACGATTATCAGCATTATGTTTTTTTAGTGTGATGATGCTCTTTTCTGCATCATCAATGGCTTCTATTTTTTCTTACATTACGGAATCTAAAGTTCTTTCTTCTTCTTCTGCAAATTATACGTTTATTATTCAACGTTGGGACCCTGAAACAACGATGACGTTGAACCCTTGTTATGGTGGCGCATCTTGTAAAATTACGATTAATCATAGGCATAATGCATCAGGGCAAGGTGGGGCAGCGACAAGAACAATTTTAACCGGAGCGCAAAAGTATCGCACTATGGCGGAATTGCGCGAAGCGGTTATGCGAGTACAAACTTTTCCTACATCGCCTGCGGTAGCTCATCACTCAGGGGTGCCTAACAGTGAAATTCAAGAGTGTGTTGGTTTATTCTATGAAACTGGATCAACAAAGTTATTACTTCCGGGATCTATGTGTGGTATTGCACCACCTCCTGCTGGGGCTTGCGAGATAATTGATGGCTCTGTCAACCTTAGCTATGGCGATATTGATGAAGACAGACTAGGTGACTCAACACAGAATAAACGATCACAAACCGTTCGAGTGACATGTAATAAAGATTTATACGTTGTTATGTATGCCTCATCTCTCGATGGCCCAAATGTCAGATTACGCCCAGACGGTAGCCTATACGCGGATTTATATCTTAATAATAATCCCGGTGAAACGGGCGAGAAAGTTTTCGTACCTGCGGGGAGAGCGACACCCGTAGTGGTTAGCTCGGTATTACGTCCTAATGGTCGAGTTGCTCCGGGTTCATTTTCTGGGGTGGGCACATTAATTTTGGCAATGCCTTAATATAAACGAAGTTGGAAAACGCGATGATGGATTATGATTTTATAAACATCAATGTGAATGAACTGGTTGGTAAAAGAATACAGATAAAACGCAAAGAGCTTGGTTATACAGGCGGTCACATTGCTGATAAATTGGGAATTAGTCAACAACAGTTCTCACGTTATGAACGCGGGTTAAATAAAATAGACTTGAGTTACCTTGTGACATTGGCGATTTATTTAAAAACCCCTATTTACTGGTTTTTTGAAGATTGTTTTCACGTTGAAGAAGAGGCTGAAGATAAACACGAAAATAAGTGCATACATTTCATAGCGGAATCTACGCCAGATATTATCTTTTAATCAGCAAATATTTTCTCATTGAGTGGTAGAGGTAGATAAAGAGGGTAAATTATTTTTACCCTCTTTTTTATTCTATGTATAGCAATACGTTTAAAATCTACTGCAAAACTACCTGTTCATGTTACAAATAATCTAAAGTTTTAACCTATTCTGATTGTTTATTCGTCATTATTTTCCCTTTTATAGTAATTACAACCGTTACTATCAGGTTTATCTGAGTGTTTAATCGTTTCTGACTATTAATCAAAGGTGTTTTTAGGTGGAAAAGGTTAATAAATAATCACGATAATGTTAAAAAATGTTACCTTATGCACATTTTTTAATTTTAGATATTATAAATTAATTTTAATGTAAGTGATTTGTAATTATATAATTTGTTTTTATTTTATTGTTTATTAAGGTAAAAAATATTTTATTCGATAATTTTATCCTGATGTTTATCTTAAATAAAGCATCTATAAATAGGATTAACAGATAGTCATAGTAAAAAGGGTTGTGTACTGTGCATTTTCTGTTTTTTTATAAAAAGGATAAATGATGCAAACAAAAAAACAGGGAGGCAGTCGCTTTCTACGCACAGTGGAATGGCTAGGAAATGCGCTACCCCATCC
>JAEYFY010000081.1 GCA_023454395.1 Pseudomonadota bacterium | reverse complement strand
AACTCCTTGCCATTTCTGTAAAATTACTTTTAAATGTTTTTTAGGAATGTTTCTCGGGATGCAAATGATTTGCATAGAATATTTATGATAAGGATAACGATACGATGAAAAATTTCTTTAAAATAGGACTACTGACTAGCGCTGTTTTATTTTTATCTGCTTGTGATCAACTTGATTTAGATAATAAAAAAAATAAGTTTTATTACAGTAATCCAAGTGAAAAAGTCATTAGTTTTAGCGTCGATGGTAAAGAATATCAGGTAGAGCCGGGTAAAAATGGCTACATAACACTATCACCTGGTGAGCATAATTTAAAAGATAGTGCCGGTAATGATGCTCGATTTATGGTTTATGATAATAATAATGGTGGCATATTAAATCCGGATAATTTTATGTATTACACCCTTTCTGAAGTTTATGCCGTAAAGGGAAAAACAGAACAATTTAAGCCTGTCGATTACCCCGTTATTATTAATGGCTATGAATTTGAGCTTCCAGTGCGTAGTACTAATGCCACATTAATTGATGGTAATGTTTTTCAGTGTACTTATGCCTTAGGCGAGCCATTTCCTAATGAAATTCGCACTCGCAATAAAAATAATGACGGCAGCATAAAAAATAAATGCTTTGATAAACCTGAGTTTATTAAATATATTTCAGCGGAATACAGTAAAGATTTAGCGCCGTTTACTCAAGAAGATGAATATAACGACTCTGTTAATCTTGATTTAGACTATATGTTACCAACAGCAGAATTTACCGATCCTGATATTCAAGCTGAAGCTGAAGAGCTAGTTTCATTATTAAATCAAATTCAAGAAAGTGAAGATCCGAAGATCCATAACACATTAAAAGATAAACTTTATAAGGCGACACTTGCTGTCTCTAGCGCGTATGCTAATAGAGCCGTGAAAGACACGGTAGAAGACAACAAGTATTACAACCATTTTATGGAAGAGAGTGGTAAATTCCAATCTTACGGTATATTACCTAAAGAGTAGGTATTCAAAGAGTAAAAAGCTATTTAATTCAATTATAAGCCATCCAATCGGGTGGCTTTTTTAACGTATTTAAGTCACAAAAAGAGAAGAACATAACTGGAGATCTCTATGTCAACAACACAAACTAAAATAAAAAATAACGATATTACTCTTCGCCTCACACAAATTGATGATGCAATTAAATTACCTGCTATCGAGCAATCAGCAGGGCAATTATTTAGCACCTTAGAAGATTTAAGCTGGATAAGTGAAAGTGGCGTACAAAGCGTTGAAAAACATTTAGCCTTTATTAATCATAAAGGGCATTGGGTGGCTGTTAATGGTGAAAATGAACCCGTCGGTTTTATTATGACGACGCCATTACCTGAAAGTTTATTTATTCATGAACTGTCAGTGAGTGAAGCTTGGCAAAATAGAGGTATTGGTAAGTTGCTTATTCAAAAAGTAAAAGACGAAGCAAAGGCACATCAATTTAGTGCCGTTACGTTAACGACGTTTCGCCATGTTCCTTGGAATGCACCGTACTATCAACGCTTAGGCTTTTCTATTTTACCAGAAAGCAAAATTCCTCATTCTTTGCAAGAAATCTTAGATGATGAAGTTGAAAGCGGGGGATTTGTAAAAGAAACGCGCTGTGCAATGAAATTTGAGGTTTAGTTTTTTTATACAAAGAAACGTTTTTTAGCTAATGGTATATAAGATAGAAAGGTGATATATTTATCATTAAAAGTAGCTACATTGTAGCTACATTTTTGATGTTTGGAGGTATGATATGAGTGCTTTATTAAAAACGACAGATGTTCGTAGTCGCATAGATGAGCATTTAAAGATTGAAGCGACGAATGTTTTACAAGGTTGTGGATTAACAATTAGTAGTGCTATTCGTTTATTTTTAGAACAAGTTGTGCAAGAGCAAAAAATTCCGTTTGAAATTAAGCATAAAACACCTTCGCTAAAGACAGCTCAGGCACTCAAAGAAGCGATGCTCATTGAACAAAAATTCTCTTCTTTGGATGAGATGATGTCGGAGTTAACAACTAGTGATTCAAAAAGTAAAAAATAAGCGAGCTAAGCAACCAAGGTCGGTTGCTTATACATTTATTGACTTCAATTATTTCACTTCAATCGGTTTTCCACGTAGTAATGGTCTTACCCAAAAACGATTAGGGTGTAAGGCATTTAACACGCTATCTTCAACGGGAAAGGGTTCATCAAAAATTTGGCTTGCCAGAATTTCAGCCGATAACGGTGCTGAACATAATCCACGAGAGCCAAGCGCACTGATAATATAAAGTTGATGATAAGCGGGGGCTAAAGCGGGGATTTGTCTTCTACGCTTAAATCTATCTAAATGCGTGTATTCCACTCGCAATTTATCAAAATCAGGTACTTCGCCTAATAACGGTAAGTGATCGCGAATAGTGCAACGAATACCAACTCGCGCTTCATTTTGGCTAAAATCAACTTCTTTAACCCAAGGGGCTTTGGCTAAACACTGCATAAGATGTGCTTGGTTGTTTTCTTGCTCTTGAGTCGAGACCGCTAAATCTAATCGATCACGGCTAAAACTTGCACCTACACAATGCAAATTATCTTGATTATCGACAGGGGTAAAATAGCCATCATAACAAAGTACCGTTTTTAGTTTTGATAATGTCTTTGTTGTTTGAATATGGCTAACTTGACCTCTGACTGCGCTAATGGGTAATTTTTCACTTTGAGTAAAGTCTGCAATTCGATGCCCATTTGCCAAAATGACGCAATCATGTTGTGATTGAAATTGTGTCGTACGCTCTCCATCATGATGAACAATATTTAAGCACCAAGATGTTTCCTGTGTACTTATTTGAGTGACTTGATGATTAAATCGCAACACTAATCCTAATTGTTCTGCGTACTTTAATGTATTGATTGTTAGCTCAGTCGGTGAAAGCCAGCCCGCTTGTGGATAAAACAAAGCATCATAATTAATGTCTATTCCGCTGAGTTTATTGATTTCATTTTTATCGAGATAACACGCAATTTGAGCAAAAGGTATGGAATTATCGATGATCCTCTGTACTTTTTTACGCACTTTATCGTTATAAATAACCTGTGCAACGCCAGACCATTGATGTGAAAAAGGAATACCTATTTTACTCAGATTGTCATAAGTGCGGTGAGCAAATAGAAATGCGGTTGTAAAAAATTGTTCTAGTTCATCGGATTTGCCATTGAGCAAAGGATATAACACACCTTGTCGATTGCCTGAGGCATTAGTTGCAGGCTGTTTATCTTCACAATATAAAGTGACATTGGCACCCCGTCTTAGGCAGGAAAGTGCCATAAAAGTGCTGGCGATACCGCCACCTATAATTGCAATATTCTGTGCTTTGGTTGCACTTGGTCTTGCATAGTAAGGGAGAAACTCAGGAGATGGAGTATGTGGAAAAACACCTGTCAGCATCTCTCTTTTTTGGCCAAATCCTTTGATTTTATTTATCTCAAAACCGACACTCTGCAAACCTCGTTTGACGATCCCTGCGGCAGTAAATGTTGCAAATGTGCCGTTTTCTCTCATTGAATCAGCCATCGATTGGAAGAGAGTTTCACTCCACATTTGTGGATTTTTAGAAGGCGCAAAACCATCTAAAAACCATGCATCCACTTTGTTATGTAGCGCTTGGCGAGTTTGGGGTAACAAGGTGTTGATATCACCAAACCATAAATCCAATGTAATTGTTCCATCAGCAAGAATAATGCGGTGGCAACCCGCAATGGCTAATGGCCATTGAGAACAAAGCGCTTGTGAATATTTTTCGAGTTCAGGCCAATGGCGATGTGCGGCTTGTAAATCACTTTTAGTTAGAGGGAATTTTTCGAAACTTACATAATGAAGGCGTTTTACACGAGAGTCAGGAGATGTTTGCCTAAATTGCTCGAAAGCTTGCCATAGTGTTAGAAAATTAAGCCCAGTGCCAAATCCTGTTTCTGCGATAACACATTCAGAGCGTACATGTGTACCAAAACGTGATGGAAAATGATTTCCATGCAAGAACACATGTCGA
The DNA here is from genome assembly GCA_023454395.1 of Pseudomonadota bacterium. Lineage (GTDB taxonomy): Bacteria > Pseudomonadota > Gammaproteobacteria > Enterobacterales > Enterobacteriaceae > Proteus > Proteus appendicitidis. Next base: position 402 of record JAEYFY010000081.1, on the reverse strand, counting down.
GTTTCTTCTAGACCGTCTTGGTTTGAAAAGTAAATATCGCCAAATTGTTCAGAGATAGGTGTACCAAGTTCATTCCAACTTAAAGACGCAGTATTTATCGGGCTATTATTCACGGAACTGCCTGTATTTCTCGAAAAATTTATCCAATATCTTAGCGCTGTTAGATGGCTTGTGCCAGCCTTAAAGGGGAAAGTGTTTTATCAGCTTATCTTTATTTTTGTAAAAAAGATCCTGATCGGACTTGTTCAGCGTACAACTGTACGCTAAAGTGCTAGTCAGAAATCCCGCAGCTACAACTATTATTGTAAAGAGGTATGAATGAAGCGCGCAGTGATCACGGGTCTGGGTATTGTTTCGAGCATTGGTAATAACCAGAAAGAAGTGCTGGATTCTTTAAAAGAA
>JAEYFY010000064.1 GCA_023454395.1 Pseudomonadota bacterium | reverse complement strand
CCATTATCGAGGACTAAAACAGATAATCCTGCTTGTCCTGCTAAAGACGCACAAAAAAGCCCCGCGGCACCTGCACCTATAATTACTGTATCGTATGATCCCACAATGATGTCTCGTTCTTGGTTTTCTCTGACTACTTAATCAATGATTTTCGCGTAAGATCAGAGTATTTTGTAAAATTATATGGAGAAATCTGCATTTTTCACCTAAATTCTTATAAGCAAGGAAAAAATTGTCAGAAATTTACTTTTTTTTTATTTTTATTAATTAAATGATATATAAGGAATTATCTTAAAAAGGCTCTGATTTTCTTGGTTATCAAATCAAAAAAAGGTTAAATTTTGCTTCCACCGTTCGCATTTGTCGCTGATAATGCGCCGCGTTCATGTCCAACTAACTGGCTTAACGTCTATGCTACATTTGTTTACTGACCTAGAATTTCACACAGGTTTGATGTTGGTTTTAGCACTGTTATTTGTGCTATTTTATGAAGCTATTAACGGCTTCCATGATACCGCAAATGCGGTAGCAACTGTTATCTATACTCGTGCTATGCGTGCGCAATTTGCGGTCGTGATGGCGGGTGTATTTAACTTCCTTGGAGTTTTGCTCGGTGGATTGAGCGTAGCTTATGCTATCGTTCACTTGTTACCGACAGATCTTCTGCTGAATGTGAGCTCAGCTCATGGCCTTGCCATGGTCTTCTCGTTGCTGTTAGCCGCCATTATCTGGAACTTAGGTACATGGTATTTCGGTATTCCAGCATCAAGTTCACATACGCTGATAGGTGCTATCATTGGTATTGGTTTAACAAATGCTATCGTGACAGATTCGTCTATCGTTGACGCATTAAACATACCAAAAATGATCAGTATCTTCCTATCACTCATTCTTTCACCAATTATCGGCTTGGTTATTGCAGGCGCGATGATTTTCTTACTGCGCCGTTACTGGAGTGGTACGAAAAAACGTCGTCGTATTCACCTGACACCTGCTGAACGTGAGAAGCAAGATGGTAAGCGTAAGCCGCCATTTTGGACCCGTACTGCACTGATTTTATCTGCAGTTGGGGTAAGTTTCTCTCATGGTGCAAATGATGGGCAGAAAGGTATCGGTCTTATCATGTTGGTATTAATTGGCGTGGCGCCTGCGGGCTTTGTCGTCAATATGAGTGCAAGCGGATACGATATCACCAAAACTCATGATGCCGTTGTACACTTACAACAATATTATGAGAAACATCAGCCAGCACTACAGCATGCTATTGATAATACACCAGTAGTACCAGCGCAAGCTGATGCTAGCGATACAGATTTCCATTGTAATAGCGCAAGAACGCCAATTGTTCTGAATCAAACAGAACAGCTGCTTGCAAATATTGGCTCTTATGATGAGCTAACCGCAGACCAGCGTGCTCAAATGCGTCGATTACTTATGTGTATCGCTGATACCGCAACAGAAGTGGCTAAATTACCAGAAACTAGCGCCCAAGATGCACGGTTCTTAAAAACATTGAGTCGTGACCTGCTAAACACCGTGGAATATGCTCCGATTTGGATCATTGTCGCCGTGGCATTAGCGCTCTCTATCGGGACAATGGTAGGTTGGAAACGCGTTGCAGTAACGATTGGTGAGAAAATTGGTAAAAAAGGTATGACCTACGCTCAAGGGGTTTCTGCGCAAGTAACAGCCGCAGTTTCTATCGGTGTAGCAAGTTATACGGGTATGCCTGTATCAACAACACAAGTTCTGTCATCTGCAGTTGCAGGTACGATGATTGTTGATGGTGGTGGTGTTCAAACGAAGACAGTGAAAAACATTGCACTGGCTTGGATCTTAACATTACCAGTTAGCATTGGTTTATCAGGTTTACTTTATTGGATATCACTTACATTTATTGTGAATAGCTGATAACAATAATTACCCAAGTTTGTTTATAAACGGTGACTTTTAGTCACCGTTTTTTTGTTTTTGTCGCTTACCAAAAAAGCATGGCAATTAAACTTGCGACAGCCAAAATACAAAAACGGCTAACAAGATAAAATTGCCGATAAATTCGCTCACAACGCATAATGACTTCAGGATTATGATGATTGATGTATTGGCGTTGGTTGATATAGCGAATGAGTCTTAGTTGTTTTGAAAATTGTCCGTGCATAGTAAAAAATCCATTGCCATCCACAGATTGGTAGAGCAAAGGATCAGATTGGCGCAATATTGTGAGTAATACCCGAATAGATGAAAAATAACGCATCATATTAATCAGGCAAAGAATACATAGCGCCCAAAAGACAACAATGACATTAAACATAATCCCCTCCCTAGAATAATAGATTCTGAGATGAGAAAACCTTTACCAATAAAGGTTACTTTTTTCTCTAATTTAAGTTTAGGTGAAATTAAGCAATAAACAAAAGTGACTTTTTCAAGTTGTTTCCTTTTTCAGAAAAAAAGATAAAAAATAACTCTAAAAGGGTGCTTTTGTTGTTTTTTATACTCAATTCTCATTATTATGATGTTATTGTCGGTGAATGACATCGTGCTAATGTAAAATAGTGTATATTGTTATTTATCGATAGATGCTTTCTTGATGAATTTGACATAAGTTGTGATCAAGGCGACATCTAACTTTCATCTTAAAACGTTATATTTAATACATAGGATTTAGGCTTAACCGCCTTTCCAACCGATTAATCAGCTTATGGAAGGAGTTCACGATGGCTTATAAGCATATTCTAGTGGCAGTTGATTTATCCCCTGAGAGTAACGTCTTAGTACAGAAAGCTGTATCTATGGCAAAACCCTATAATGCCAAAGTTTCCTTAATTCACGTTGATGTTAACTACTCTGATCTTTATACCGGTCTAATTGATGTCAACCTCGGTGATATGCA
>JAEYFY010000051.1 GCA_023454395.1 Pseudomonadota bacterium | reverse complement strand
TTACATGAAAGGAGAGGTAGATGGAAAGCAAAGTAGTTGTTCCGGCTAATGGCGCTAAAATTACACTAGATGCTAAAGGTAAGCTTGTTGTTCCAAATAATCCGGTTATCCCTTATATCGAAGGGGATGGTATCGGTATCGATGTTACGCCAGCAATGTTAAAAGTTGTTGATGCAGCAGTTGAGAAAGCTTACGGTAAAGAACGTAAGATTGAGTGGATGGAAGTCTACACTGGCGAAAAATCAACACAGGTATATGGTAAAGATGTTTGGTTACCAGAAGAAACCTTAGATCTTATCCGTGAATATCGTGTTTCTATTAAAGGTCCTCTTACTACGCCTGTTGGTGGTGGTATCCGTTCATTAAACGTTGCATTACGCCAACAACTTGATCTCTATATTTGCCTACGTCCAGTACGTTATTACAAAGGCACTCCAAGCCCCGTTAAACAACCTGAACTGACAGATATGGTTATTTTCCGTGAAAACTCGGAAGATATCTATGCAGGTATTGAGTGGAAAGCTGGCTCCGCAGAAGCAGATAAAGTGATTAAATTCCTGCAAGATGAAATGGGTGTTACTAAAATCCGCTTCCCACAAGATTGCGGTATTGGTATTAAACCTTGTTCAGAAGAAGGAACTAAACGTTTAGTTCGTGCTGCTATTGAATACGCTATCGATAACGACCGTGATTCAGTTACATTGGTACACAAAGGTAATATTATGAAATTTACCGAAGGTGCCTTTAAAGACTGGGGTTATGAGTTAGCTCGCGAAGAGTTCGGTGGTGAATTATTAGATGGCGGTCCTTGGGTTAAAATCAAGGATCCAAAATCAGGTAAAGAGATCATCGTTAAAGACGTTATCGCTGATGCTTTCTTGCAACAAATCCTGTTACGCCCAGCAGAGTATGATGTTATCGCATGTATGAACCTAAATGGTGACTATATTTCTGATGCATTAGCTGCTCAAGTAGGTGGTATTGGTATCGCACCGGGCGCAAATATTGGTGATGAGTGTGCTTTATTTGAAGCAACACACGGCACAGCACCTAAGTACGCAGGTCAAGATAAAGTTAACCCAGGTTCTATCATTCTTTCCGCAGAAATGATGCTACGCCATATGGGTTGGACAGAAGCCGCTGACTTAATCATTAAAGGTATGGAAGGCGCGATTGCTGCTAAGACCGTAACTTATGATTTTGAACGTCAGTTAGAAGGCGCTAAACTGCTGAAATGTAGCGAGTTTGGTGACGCGATTATCAAACATATGTAATTGTTGATTTGATAAATAGTTAACGGGAGCTTATTAGTTCCCGTTTTTTATTGTCAATCTTGAAATGGTTATCAAAAAGTTATCAAAACGAATTATCAAAATGAAGGCTTAATTCATGAAGTTCTTTACTAAAAATAAGATGAAATTTAGTTTTGTTGTAATTTTTATTATATTGATGGTTGTTTATTTCTACTTTTATTTTTATGCAATGGCCGAAGACTCATTTTTCTCATTTTTTTCAGATAGCCTTCTACCTGAGCTTATAGGCGTATGTCTTGAGTTTATTGTTATATTGTTTTTTATTGATTATATTCAGAAAAAAGAGGAGAAGAATAGAAAGATTATTTCTGAAAAAAGATTAAGAGAAATTTTAATCTTTTTTTTAAGACATATTGATACATACCTACCAGAAGATATTAAGATAAGCATTGAGTATCCTAAAGGAGATAATAATAAAGATGAATTTTTATATGGGATACATTATGAAAAAAATCAAAAATACCTTGAAAGATTAATTGCATATTTTAAAGAGATTCAATTATCTAAAAATGATGAAAATAAGATAAAGGCCTTTTGTAAAAGAGAAATTGCAACTGTAAGGTGTTTAACCCCCGTTGTTGCTACTCTTCATGATCAAAATTTTAAATCATGGATTAGAATTATGTTTTATATGGATGCTATCATTGCTAATGAATATCCAGTATAGGAAAGTATGGCTAAGATTATTAGCCATATGAAGAAGTTTGAAAAAGCGTCATTTGATAACGGTTGGCTTGTTAAAGATGATTAATGTTAATAACTAGCCAATCTTTTCCTCTATCATCATGATATCTATCGGTTTGCTGTTGGTTTTTATGACCCAGCAAATCTTTAGTGTTTATACCTTGTGCTCTATATAACCTTTCAGATAAAGATCGTTGTTCATGAAATGTTGCAGGTGTTCCTTCTCCCCAATCAATATCTGTTTTATTTCTCGCCTTTTTAAAGTTAGTCGTTAGCGTATTTGCAGTAACTTGATCACCACGTTTAGATTGTGAAGTGGTATGAAAATAATGAATAAGATAAGGGCTAATAACGCGATCACGACAACGGGCAACAACATCACGTAATGACATATTTAATTGTTCAGAACGTAGTGATAATGGAATAGCTAATTTGGTGCCCGTTTTTTCTTGAGTAATATGCAAATGATCATCCCAAATATCATTAAACTTCATTGCGGAAATATCACCTAATCGTTGCCCAGTAATTAACGCAAGCAACATGGCATTTCCCACATAACGATGTTGTTTATCAGCAATCTCAAATATCTTTTTCCATTCATCAAAATTAAGGCGTTGGCGAGTTACTTTTCGTTTCGGTTGTTTAGTGGCGAGGGCAGGGTTATAACCAGGAGGAACTTCACCTGCATGTTGTGCTTCTTTAAACACATCAATTAAAACAGAACGAATAACTTGTGCCATTCTGTGCTGACCATTAGATTTATATTCATCCAGAATTTCAGCAATATCTCTGGCATCAACAGCGGGTAATGGTTTCATGGATAAGGCTTGCCTCATTAAATCTACCGGCTTCCTTTTTTGTTTATAAGTATTCGGCTTTATATCACCTTCTTTTAAACGCTCTTCTTGAATAACCCAGTATTTATCCAACCAAGTATTAACCGTGATTTCTTTACCTTTTATTTTTGCCACCCGATCACCAATAGCCATAACTTGTCGGCTACGTTGTTCCGCTAATCTTGTGTTAGCTTCAATGGCTATTGCTTTCGCCTCGGCTTCATTATCACCGAGGGCATGATATTTACCTGTTACAGGATGGCGGTAACGCCAATAAACCTTGTTAGCTTTACGACTAAATAATGGGTAAAGATTAGGGATATTGACGTTATTTTTACGAGGTCTGGCAGCCATCTTTGAGGATCCTTTGTAAAATAGGGTTATCGTTGTTATTGATAACCGGTGATGTCAAATTACCGACAAGGTCGGCATCTTCTCTCACGCGCCAAATGCCACCTTCTTTCCTTGCTGGTGGGTAGAACAGGCCACCACGAGCATATCGTTGTAGCGTTCCTAACTTTGGTGGACGACTTTTATATCTTTCTTGCGCCCACTCCTCTAAAGTCAACATTTGCATATTTTTCTCTCCACACTGTCCGTACACAGTTTAAATAGATATTAGTTGATACTGGCGGTTATTAGCCCTTTTTCTCTTTATAAAGTTCATTAAAGCGACGTAAGAAAAGGGCTTTTGCTTGTGGTGGTGTTAGTGGGTTAACAACAAAATCACTTGCTGGAATACCTTCAAGCATTAACCAGTTACTACCGGCATCAATTTCTAAATCACGCTTTTCTGTGGCCAACATCATTAAGTCAGCAAAATGAACTGCATCAGATTTAGATTCAGGTAGCCCAAACTTTTTGCGGATCATCTTTTCTACACGTAATTCAATTAATTTATATTCAGGCAATAGCTTTTTAAGTGGTGATGGTAGGTCTTTGACATAAGCTTCACCGGCATCATGAAGTAGGGCTTCTAAAGCATATTCAGGTGCAACTAAATAGCTGACATATACCGAGTGCTGAGCAACAGAATAGAAATTATCAATCTGACCATTAAAACGACATTCATTAGCAAGGCCACTGGCAATATCTTGAATATCTATATCTTCGATCCGTACATCGAGATAATAGAAATGTTTATTTGTTGCTGTTGCAATATAAGACATTATTCTCTCCACACAATTTTTAGGTAATAAGAATTCCTCTCGAATTAATCGAGATTAAATTTCCCTGGTGTTGCTAATAAAAAATAAAAATGGATTTACACTTCAAATATTGTGCCTGATTATTTTGCCACCTCAGGCGGTGGTGGTAATCTTGGAAGTTACTACACAACCAAGAGAATATTAAGATGTCAGGTTTTAGCAGAGCATTACAACTAAGAATTCTAGAAGTTGCAGTACAGGATTATCCCAATACAATTCAACCTGAAAATATACCGTCAGATCTTTCTGACATTGATAATGATATTTTATTAAAAAATATTGCATATCTTAGTGAAGAGGAAATGATAACCGGCGGAGTAATCCATGTAATGGCTGGTGCATTTCCTGAACTTACATTAGTAAAAGCTACTAGACATGCTGTAAATTTACTTACAGAGGAAGGTAGCATATCCACCTCTCTCAAAGTGATTACTGTCAGACTGCATGATGAAACATTAAATGAAATTCGTGATTTCATTACTTTAAACGTTCCTGACCCAGAAGAAAGGAAAGGGTATTTGCAGCGCTTAAAAGAGCTTCCCGCTGACGCCACAAAACACATCGTGCTTCAACTATTGGGTAAGGGGTTGAATCAGATACCGGACGCAGTTCAGTGGCTACAAACAGTGCTCCGTTCTTAACAAATTCAGATTCTTCACTATGTTTTACAAACTTAAGCCAACCGACGGTTTTATGTAGTTCTAACCAAAAATCTTCATAAATATTGTCGGTTGACAGAGTTAGCGCGTTCTTATGAAAGACTAAGGCATAGATCCTGATATTTTGTTTTTCATTAGTAGTATTACTCACGCCAATTTCCCTCCACACAATTGTTTCTCTTCACACGTTCTCTTCACACATAAAAATCATTCACTTTGTATCTGAATAGCGCTTTTAAGGGTGTACTTGTCTATTTCAGCATCCAGTTTTGCTAGTTTATCCACCAGCTCTTCACGTCTTGCGTTTAGCTCACCGAGAACTTTAATCGACGATAGTTTCTCTTCCATCCAATCAACAATATCTACCTCAGTGAAATTAGCTGGCGGTATGATTACTGGTTCAGTTGTCATAAGTATTCTCAATAACTATTTAGTATAGATATTAGTAAACTTACATTTTAAGTCAAGAAAAAAATATAAGTAATCTTACATTTCTTTCTTTTTTGTGAGGAGATTGGGATCAGTCTAGATTTATAATGACTTGTTTAACTTTACCAGCTATAACGCAGTCACCGTTTATTTGAATCGGGTTAAATTGTGGATTTAAAGGAGCTAAGTATTTGTTTGGTCCATCAATAATAAGTTTTTTAATAGTAGCTTCATCACTACCTTTTTGTTGTGCTATAACTATTTTTCCATTTATATCATCTAGATAACCATAATCAGGTTCAACTATAACCACTGCTCCTTCAGGAATACTCAACTCCCCGTTGTATGTAGTCATTGATTGACCTTTAACGATTAGTGCAAATGCTTTATCTGATAATTTTAAATTGGTATCAACATATTTGTAATCACTAGGATCTGATTCACAGTATGTTTCAGTCCATACTCCAGCCTGGACCCAACTAATGATAGGTATAGACTTATAAATAGCAGCTTGTAATTTAACATCATCCTCAGGAAGTCCTGTTCCGAACATTAACCATGTTGGATTACAATTCAAAACGGATGATAGTTTTAATAAACTTTCTGCAGATAAACCAGTGTTGTCACTTTCCCATTGAGTAACCGCTGACGCTGATATACCAACACGTTCAGCTATATCTTTTTGAGTCATTTTTAACTGTCGTCTACGCTGCTTTATTCTCTCTCCTACTGTTCCCATAGTTGGCCTCAAATTCACACTCGTCATGTAAGCAATCTTACATTTTATTGACATTAGTATCCTGCTACATTAAATTGTAAGTATGCTTACTTTAAGGAGAGTGTAATGCTTAAAAGTTTAGTTTTAGAACATTTTGGGGGAACGGTAAAAACAGCTTCGGCACTTGGAGTTTCTCATAGCGCTGTTTGTCAATGGTCGCTTATTGTTCCTGAAAAACAAGCCTTGAAAATAGATAGATTAACTAAAGGAGCTCTTAAATACAGTCCCGAATTTTATACAAACAATAACAAAACCGTTTAAAGCAGTTAACTACAAGAATTTATCAATGGTGGTAGGAAATGAGTAATCAATCAATAAAACAGGTAGTGAAAGAAATGTGTGAAGCGACAGCTGGTGGGCGAGAGGCAATGGCTGGAGCACTAGGTCTGTCTTTAACATCATTCAACAACAAGCTTTATGAGAAAAACGGTTGTCGTTCGTTTGATTTAAACGAGCTGTTAGCTATGCAAGATATTTCTAAGACCGTTTTATTTGCTGAATTTGTCGCTCGGGAATCAAATCGCTTACTTGTGGACCGGATCAGTCCTGCGGAACTGGATGAAACGGAATTGTTTGTACTGCGTAGTGGTGTTGACGAAATGCAGGGGCGTTTAGCTTTATTCATGAAAGATAGCTTGGCTGATGGCGTTATTGATAACGAAGAAGAGCAAAAGATAAAAATGATGTTGGATGGATTAATTTCGCAGATCCGCACATTTATGAATGCGTTTGTTTCGTTACATCAAAAGAGAAATTAAAGATGGCTATATCCAAAAAGGGTGAAGCCAAAGGTGTACGGCCTCTGGCTTCGGTTTGCAAATTTCAATTGTGTGAAGAGAAATTAGCATGAGTAGATTAGCGCATTTAATACCTAAAAAGCAATTCCGTTGTTTACCTGTCTCGGGTAGTCAGTCATTTCGCTATGTAGAAATCATAGCGTCTGACGAACAACCAGACAACTACAAGAAACCTGCATATTTGGTAGATAGACAGTCTCTTAAAAAGGCATGGGCTGATTTTTATTTTTCAAGTGGAGAGCGGGGCAATGAGCAATGAGAACCCAAACCAACTTGATCGCTACTACAAAAATCACAGGGGTATCGTTGTTCATGTTGTTCGTTATGACAGAGAAAAACAGCGTGTCATTTTTATGCTCGATGGTTGTGACGATCCTCAATGTGAACCCTTGCAACGATTTAAAGAGAAGTACACACGTATTAAGTAATGAGGTGGCAAGATGAGTTTATTATTACTAAAAAGTCGCCCTTTAGTCGTTATTCCTGAATTAGCGGTACGTCTTGGTTTAAATGAGGCGATGCTGTTACAGCAAATTCAATATTGGCTAACTGAAACTACTTCAGGTGTTGAATATGACGGCTCACGCTGGATTTATAACACCGTCGAAGAGTGGAAGAATCAATTTCCTTTTTTCTCTGAATCAACGATTAAACGTGCTTTTACTAATTTGAAAAAGCAGGGCGTTTTACGCATCGAGCAAATCAATAAATCAAACCATGACCGTACTAATTATTATGCGATTAACTACGATCACCACTTGCTGACCGATGAGGTCAATATGACCCAATCGAACGGTGATAACTCATCTAATCGAACAGTTCAAAATGACCTTATCGATAAGCGCAAATTGAAACCTTCAAACGGTTCAAAATGCGCTGTTCTGAACGGGTCAAAATGGCCTGTTCTTACAGAGAATACAACAGAGATTACTTCAGAGAGTACAACAGAAACAGATCATTCGTCGCAGAATTCTGGCGAATCCAGCGACCAGCCGAAAAATGATTTTTTAACTCGTTATCCCGAAGCCGTGATTTACAGCGCTAACTTCCAAAAATGGGGTGATGAAGGTGATTTGAAAACAGCAAAATGGATGTTTGGTCGTGTTAAAAAACTGAATCCATCCGCGCTAGAGCCTACTTGGTATGACTGGACGAACGATATTCGTTTGATGCGTCAAATCGATGGACGTACCCATGAACAAATTTGTGCATTGTTCGATTGGGCCAACAAAGATTCATTCTGGCACCAAAACATTTTAAGCCCTCGTAAATTACGTAAACACTTTGATGAGCTGATCGTTCGTAGCCAAAAGCCAAAGGATGAGCCAAAGGTTCAAATTGATACTGTTGAACGTGACAGTGCGTTCTCACGCTTGATTGGTTCTCGCTCTAAACCTCAAAACCGTATTGAAGAGATCGCACTTGAATTAGCGGGTAAGACAGGCATTCGTCGTATGAGTGAGTTCTCTGGTCGTCAAGCATGGAACAGTATTTGGAAGCAAGCGACTGAAATGTCACAGGAGGCTCAGTAATGCTAACTAAATACATTTTGTTTGTTGGGTTTTGGTTTGTAGTGACATTACTGATTGGCTTATGGGGGTCTTATGCCTGAATTAATGCTCACATTGCCATTTCCACCTAGTGTGAATACCTATTGGAGAAATACCCAAAGAGGAACCTTGGTCAGTGCAAAAGGGCGAATCTTTAGAGCAAATGCGATTGCAGCAGTCTATGAACAATTAAAGCGTAGACCTAAGGCTATTGAGAGTGACGTGTTTGTTTCAGTGAAATTATACCCACCAACTAAACAAGCCAGAGATATTGATAATTTCTTAAAAGCACCTTTTGATGCGCTTACTCATGCCGGTGTATGGGTTGATGATAAACAGATTAAAAAAATGGATGTTGAATGGATGGACGTTATTAAAGGCGGGAAGCTTGAAATAACCATTCGTCAGCATAGTAAAAGCGTGATGTACGGTCACGAGTAAAATGTGGAGAGAAATAACATGAATGGATTAATTGTTATTGATGAGATTTCGACCGCTCCTGAGATCACAGGAGCGCCTATTGCTACTGCTAGATGTTGTCAGCTTGGGAAGAACATGACCAGTCCTAATAATCCTCGTGAAATCCAACTCCATTTCTTTGAGAGTAAAACGGATAAATTGATCCGCATGGTGATGCTTAATAAACAGGTGAGTGCATGAAATTACTGTTAACTCCCTACATTCAACCTGAACTAGGTGTTGTATTACTTAAACCGGGTGCTGAATTACTCGAGCAATTTAAGAAGCACCATCGTGTGATTATCAGTGATGTGCCTAAAAGTTTAGATGTGTTGCCCTCAGGTGCATTAACGGGTGATGAACAGCCTATTTTAAACAATAAGCACATCGTCCAATTTCTCAATAGTAAAAAAGTAATCCACACCATCGATAAAGTGGCACCGATGGATACGTGGGTTATTCGTAATATCAAGTGCTGCCAGATTGATAATGATGAAGATAATTACCATCATCACGAATTAGTAACGACATTTAATGAAGCTGGCGTGATCCGCACTTGCTGGCATCACGATAATCATATTCGCCATTCATCAGCAGGTTGGATTGCTGAATTGGCTCATAAAAACCGTATCAATTGGATGTTGGATACTATTCGTAGTCGCTTGAGATTGGATAATGGCCACCAGCTAACGATACCCGATTTTTTCTCATTTGCAGTAATGCATAACTTGGTTGATAAATTGCCAGAAGCAGTATTACGGCAAATTTTAAATTGGTCAGATAAACAAGAGGAACGCAAAGTTCATGGTGGTTTTCCTGAGGCTGACATTATTCCAAGTAACGTAACCGCATTATCAGCAATGAATGAGCGTTTAGATGCGATAAAACCAGTTATTAAAGTTGCTGTCGATCCTGAGCCACCAGCATCATTTCTTCTTAAACCTAAAATGCAACGTTGGGAAAATACCCAGTGGTTGCAATGGGTGAAAACACAGCCTTGTTGTATTTGCGGACAACAAGCTGATGATCCACATCATATTATCGGCCATGGCATGGGCGGTATGGGTACTAAGGCTCACGACTTATTCACTATTCCATTGTGTCGCATTCACCATGACGAGCTACACCGTGACCCAAAACAATGGGAAGTCACTCACGGCAATCAACTCGAATTGTTATTTCATTTTTTAAACCGTTCATTAGGCATCGGTGCATTTATTTAACGTGTGTACGGCACGAGTGGAGGAAATATGCCAATTTATGCGCATGACTTGGAATATTTAAGTGACATGGCATTGATAGCTACATCAAACTTAAGAGCTTCAACAAAAGGTCAGTTAGAAGCATTTGAAGATTTTGGGTTAACAGACACGAGAGCAACACCGAGAGTTAGAATGCGAGATTTAAAATTAAACGGCCGTTTTGTTTGTCGTGATACTGATCCAATCTATGTATTAGAAACTCGCTGTCGTCGAACTCCAAAGCCGATGATAAATCCTGTGGATTTTTTATTATGTTCTTGGCGTAGGGCTATTAATGCATTAACTGAAGAGCAACACTCATGGATAATGTATTGTTATGGACATAGTTTGAAATTTGAGCATCAAGTTAATATCAGTGTTCATGTATGGTCTGAATTTGAAAAACAGCATAACGGTAAAAAGATAACTAAAAAGGTTAAAGAGCGACTAAGATCATTAGTCTGGTTATCGGTTCAGACTTGTACTGGCCGTAATTATTCACAAACAGACTTGGCTCGTTTGGTGGGTGTTAGGCGCAATAATTGGAAAATGAATTACGATATATATTGGAATAGCCTTTTAGATATTTGTTGTGAGTTAGATAAATTGGCATTACTTTCAATGAGGCGAGTTAGAATCGAACTGATTAATAAAAATAGTCACGAGAACTTGCAAAAATGAACAAAATAGGCGATATTTAAGTCTAATTTGGTATGTTGCCAAAATTGTTTATAACCTCGCTTCGGCGGGGTTTTTTGTTAATAAGACTTGCTGTTCTGCTTGGTCAGAGTTACATGTGTAGTTATGCACAATAACTAACCAAAGGTATAAAATATCATGTTAAAACAGTGTGATATGACAACACAGGCAAGTTGTGTACTTGAAACAATCTCAAAAAGTGATTGGCAAACAGTACAAGCAATTTCAAATCAAACTGGGCTAAGTAATGAAAATTGTGAGTTTCTATTAACTCAGTTTGAAATAGCAGGGGTTGTCGCAAAGCAAGGGAATAGCTATATGCGTACAGCCTAAAAAATATAAAGAATTTATAAAGCTGGTGGCTTAACGGTCATCGGCTTTTTTATTGCGTAGAAAAGGACTTCTGATGCAACTGTTTAACGACGACGCACTCTCTGTATTAAAAACAATACCCGAAAATAGCATTGATTTAATTGCGACAGACCCGCCGTATTTCAGAGTAAAATCATGCGTATGGGATAATCAGTGGCCCAGTGTTGAGGTTTATTTGTCTTGGCTTGATGAGGTATTAGCTGAATTCTGGCGAGTATTAAAACCCAATGGGAGTTTGTACTTATTCTGTGGCTCTAAATTGGCGTCAGATACTGAATTACTTGTCCGCGGGCGATTTAATGTATTAAGTCATATCATTTGGGCTAAGCCGTCAGGCCCTTGGAGACGACAAAACAAAGAAAGCCTTCGTGCCTTTTTCCCCTCAACTGAACGGATACTCTTTGCTGAGCATTATCAAAAGCCAGTCACAGCTAAAGGCGCTGAATTTTCTTTAAAATGCAAAGAACTAAAGCAAGACGTATTTAAACCGCTGATAGATTATTTTAGAAATGCTCGTTTAGCACTGCAGGTGAGTGCAAAAGAAATAGACCAGGCAACAGGTAAGCAAATGAGTAGTCATTGGTTTGGTAGTAGTCAGTGGCAATTACCCTGTGAAGAAGATTATAAAAAGTTACAAACACTGTTTACACACATTGCTGATAAACAAGAAAAACTATCACTGTTATCTCGCCACTTTAGTGAGTTAGAACGAGAGCAATTTACATTACAAAAAGACTACCAAGAGTTAATAAAAGAATATGGTTTATTAAGACGACCATTCTTTGTGACTGCAGATGTTCCTTACACTGATGTATGGGCTTATCCTCCAGTTCAATACTATCCCGGCAAGCACCCTTGTGAAAAACCAGCTGAAATGATGGAACACATTATTCGTTCTAGTAGTCGTGAAGGAGATTTGGTTGCTGATTTCTTTATGGGATCAGGAGCAACTCTGAAAGCAGCACTAAAACTTAATCGAAAGGTTTTAGGTGTTGAGTTAGAAAAAGAACGCTTTGAACAAACAAAACAAGAAATAAAAACGAACCTGTAAGAGTTGCTTACAAGTTGACATGTTCGGTTATTCCGAACAACTGAATTCCTTGCTATAAGGTTATGGTAGCGCGTAACAGTCTGGCTGAACTAAACCAGCCATCTATTTCAATAAGTCGTCTAGTGCGACTTTTTTCGTATATGCCGACCACAGTATCAATCACACACTAATCACTTCACACAAGAGCTGTGTGTCTGCATCCCTTTAACTAAACTCGGACACTCCGTAGGGGGTGTATATGCGCATGGACAAACTAACCAATGCTACCTACGGAACGGCTGGCTTAACTGCTTTTTTTGCAAGTCTCTCACTTTATGAATGGGGATTTGTAATAGGGATGGGATTCAGCATGCTCCTTGGATTAGCAACTTACTTTATGACACAGCGAGAACAACGAAAACGAACAGCGTTATTTGCTGAATTAGTTCATCGAAATTGTTCTAGTGATCCGCAAGACATAGAAAAGATAGTTGGTGAAATGCTGACTAAAGCTAAAAAGGACATTTAATGAATCTAAAACAAAAGGTAGCTGCAGTTGCGAGTGCTGGTGCGGTAAGTATTGCGATAACAGTGATTGGTTACTTTGAAGGTGTTCGTTATGAACCTTATCGTGATGTTGCTGGAATTCTGACGGTTTGTTATGGCCATACTGGAAACGACATCATTCAAGGTAAGACATACACACAGCAAGAATGTGACGAGTTACTGCAGAAAGACTTTATTAGAACGCAACAACAAGTTGATGTTCTAGTTAAAGTGCCGGTAGATGATAAAACAAAAGCCTCTTTATATTCCTTTGCTTTCAATGTGGGCACCACAGCTTTTGCACGTTCTACATTGCTCAAGAAATTAAATGCTGGTGATCAGTATGGCGCTTGTGAAGAAATGAAACGCTGGGTTTATGCGGGTGGCAAGGTATGGCGAGGGTTAGTCAGTCGTAGAGATGCGGAGTCAGCACTATGTCATGGAAACCTTTAATCATCATTGTCTGTTTTGTCCTCGTATTACTCATCACAGTTGCTGGTGGCATTTATCTCTCAATTGATAATTCATGTGTTAATGACAAAGCCAGTTTAGAAAAGCGCTGTCAGATTGCTATCTCACATCATCGGTACTAATTATGAAACTAGGCGAAACAACAGTCTCTGTGGGAATTATCTTGGTGATGATCCTCTGTATGACGTGGCAGAGTAATCAGATAGATAAACTGAGTGGAAGTGTTACTAAGTTAGAAAAAGATAAATCATCACTCACTGAACAACTCTCGCGACAAAACTCAATCACAGAAAACGCCAACCGTACATTCAGGATTATCAATAATGTCTCATCACTTAATAGCGAAGAGCGGAACAGGTCAGCAGTGGGTTCTGAAAAAGTTAAAACGGTTATCAAAACTGTTCTTGTCAATAATGATTGCGCCAATACTACTATTCCTAGTGACGCTCTTATCAGGATGCACGACTATTCAGAAAGAATACGTGCCAGTGGAACA
>JAEYFY010000453.1 GCA_023454395.1 Pseudomonadota bacterium | reverse complement strand
CAATAGAACGAAACTCTAAAATAGGCGCAACAAGCACCACAATGCATACAGGGATTATCCTGCATATAAATAAAATCGTTAGAATGTTTGCTCATACCAGATACCATTTTATCTGACGTTAAAGTGACAAAACGCACGTTTTAAGGGTGCGGTAGTTTAAGAGAGGCAAAAAAAGGCAGAGAAACGATGCTTCTCTTAGAGCAATCATTATGCGCTGAATGAAAATTATTTTTCAAGAGAAATATTTCTGTATATGAAATGTTTTTATTACAAAACAGACTATTATTTTGTAAAAGCATTCTAAGTAGACTATATAACTTAATGGTAAGTGATAGTGTTATTTAATCCTCCGTAAAAACCACACTATACATAGTATTAAAAATCATCAGAAAGTAAGATTTTGAATAAAAAAAGCCTTATCAGTTTTGATAAGGCGATAACAAAATAAGCGTAGATAACATGCCGAAAAAACAAGCTAACAATATCAACTAATCGGTTTTTCTAAAAAGGACCTTTAAAAATAAATAAAGCACCAGCACCAATTAAAAGAAAACCAATAAAATGGTTTAATGTAAAATTTTCGCCTAAGTAAGTGACAGAAAAAATAGCGAAAATAGTTAATGTAATCACTTCTTGTATGGTTTTTAATTCAGCGGCACTGTAGTAATTATGACCAATGCGATTTGCGGGTACAGCAAAACAGTATTCAACAAATGCAATCAACCAGCTTAAAATAATGACAACAATAAGGGGTTTATTGCCATATTTTAGATGCCCATACCAAGCAAATGTCATAAAAACATTGGAAATGATAAGAAGAATAATGGGGGTAAATTTGTAGAACATATTGGTGATACCACGGGTCGTTTTTAGGCAAAAGTTGCCAATAAGAATGATATGAGATTACTGCAAAAAAAGAGGGTTTTCTATTGCCATGCTAAGAAAAAAAGAGTGAAAATGAAAATAGCAGGATTTTTTCGGTATAAGAAAATTTGTTATTTTATCAATTAAACACAAAATTAAAGTAGTAAATGACAATTTTTAAAATTATTGGCTGAATTTCAATCTATTTATATTGGGTTAAATAATCTTTATTTGATAAAAAATAAGCAAAATACGTTTGAATTAAAAAGATATTAATAATGTTTTCTTATTATTGCTCGATTGAAATTTAAATTTATCGAGTAAGATGCGATATATCCTAAAATGATGCTGTTCGCACTAATAGATGTGATATTCGTTATTTTATACATTATGTTGAACATAAATTTATTATAAATTTCTATAAGGAGTTTGCGTGAAAATAAGTTTATTTCTGATCTCTTGCAGTTTACTTACAGTGAGCTTTTTTTCTTCGGCACAAGGTAAATACGATCCTTTAGCAAAATGTTATGAAGTGACCGCAAACGAGCCGAGAACAGCAGTGCAAACTTGTTTATTAGATGAGTTAAAACTGACAGAACAGCAAATGAATGTCATTTATGACAAAAGTAAGAGTGATCTTGAAGATACGGATTCTGTTGCAGCGAAAAGTGCCATTGATTCTTTAGCCAGTTCTCAACAGCATTTTATTCAATTTAGAAGCGCTGAATGTCAACGACAATCCGCATTATTAATGGGCGGCTCAGGGGCAGGAGATATTTTACTGGCATGCGAAATAAAATTAAATCAATGGAGAGCAAAAATTTTATTAAATAATTAATTGGCAAATAATAGAGAAAAACCCAAAAGCCATTACTTACCTTTTGGGTTTGATTTAGGCGCCGATAAACGACTTTGACTGTTAGCTATTTTGTTATCGTTTTAACGTTATTTTATCTTCAATTAGCAATCTTCAATAATAAGATAAGCCGCATGAACAGGGCCATGAACCCCCCACACTTTAATCAATTCAATATCAGCAGTAGAACTAGCACCGCCAATTAAATTGATACAAGACGGCATTCTCACACCTTCTTGAGCCATCTTATGTAAACGCTCAGCAATTTGAGCCACACGAGGCAAAATATCGCTTTTACGTAGGATCACAATAGAGGTTTCAGGTAATAAACTCACGGCACGGCCTTTCTCTGGAGACGAAAATAAAACAATCCCGCCAGATTCCGTTAATCCCGCTTCAGCAAAAACAATCCCGATTTGAGAGCGTTCAGCATGAACAATATTTTCACGCCCAAGTGCAGGGTCCCAAATATAAGTTTCATATTTTTCGCTAATTGCTTTTGTGACGCCAAGTGCATCTAAACGTTCATCACCACTTATTACCACCGAGCCTTTACAATCATAACTTTCACATAGCTCAATTAGGCTATTAATAACTTCATCAGGTTTGCTAACAACACATTTCACCATTTGAGTCTGTGCAAAGTCCGTAAACTCTTTGCACAGTTCATCTTGAGTCAAATTAGTTAAGCGTGTTTTCGCTAAATTGTTTACCGGTGTAGGCTGCGGTTGTGGCTTGTGCGCAATAGGACGTCCTAATTTTTCAGCAATAGTTTGCAGAAATTCATTACGATTTTGTTCGTTTAACATATTATTTTTTTCCTTCTGCTTTATGGCGTTTAAACCAACTACGGAAGCTATAACCATCTGGTTTAGGGAGATCACGCGATTCCATCCAATCATTAAGAACACTGATTTTGATTGGTGTAGAACCATTTTTGATCATTAATCCCGCCATTTTCGCACCGACATTCATACCTACTTTCCAAAGGGCAGGGTGTGAATTAAGGTAGTTAAACATACCGGTAACTCGACGTTCTGCTTTTGGTGTAAGGCCCGTTTCTGCCATTACACGGCGATGTTTTAAAATCAGTTGTGCTAAAGGAATTTTGACTGGGCAAACCACATTACAAGCGTTACATAGTGAACATGCATAAGGGAGATCGTGGAAATCTTTATAACCGCCTAATAGTGGTGAAATTACCGCACCAATTGGACCAGGATAAATGGAGCCATAAGCATGACCACCAATATTACGATAAGCAGGGCATGTATTTAAGCAAGCACCACAACGAATACAACGTAAAATATCTTTAAATTGGGAGCCTAAAATTTCAGAACGACCATTGTCCACAATCACTAAATGGAACTCTTCAGGGCCATCAACATTGCCTGCTTCGCGTGGACCTGTCACCCAAGTGTTATAACTGGTTAAACGGGAGCCAACGGCGCTACGACATAGCATAGTTATCAACGGATCAACTTCTTCAAAGGTAGGAGCCACACGTTCCATACCCATCACCGCGATATGGGTTTTAGGTAATGTTGTGGTCATTCTTGCGTTACCTTCATTGGTGACTAAACAGACAGTACCTGTTTCAGCCACAGCAAAGTTACAGCCAGTGACACCAATATCAGCAGAAAGGAAATCTTGTCTTATACGTTGTCTAATGAAAAGTGTCATGTCTTCGGGCGTTTCACTGCCTTCATAATTGAGTTTTTCATTTAAGACTTTGCGAATTTGATAACGATCTTTGTGGATCGCCGGAACCACGATATGAGACGGTGGATCATTATCTAATTGAAGAATATATTCACCAAGGTCAGTTTCGATGATCTCAATGCCTTCATTTTGTAAGGCTTTATTCATCCCAATTTCTTCGGTGACCATTGATTTAGATTTTACAATCTTCTTCGCATTTTTCTTTTTGGCAACTTCACAAATATAACGAGAGGCATCTTCTGCTGTTTTAGCAAAATAAACGTGGCCTCCGTTTTCAGTCACTTTTTCGGATAATTGATAGAGATAAGCATCTAAGTTTTCAAGAACATGGTTACGGATTTGTTCAGCACGATCACGCCACTCTTCCCAATTACCTAGCTCCTTCACCATGATTTGACGGTTAGCCCCAATACGCTCTTGCGCCATAACAACCGCATTACGCATGATTGTGTCTTTCATTTCATGTTCTAGACGAGGTCTGAAATCTATATCACTGGTTTTGATAGACATAAGCAGGCTCCCTTATTGGCTCATTAAAACTTGTGCAATATGCAACACTTTTACAGGTCGTTTCTCACGACTTAAACGACCTTGAATGTTGATTAAGCAGCTTGTATCGGCACCAATGACATAATCAGGGCTGACATCCATAATATGTTTGACTTTCTCAGTCACCATTTCGCCTGAAATTTCAGACATCTTCACGGAGAACGTTCCCCCAAAGCCACAGCAGGTTTCTGAGTTTGCAAAAGGCAACATTTCAAGACCATCAACATGTTTTAACAGCGTTAAAGGCTCACTTACGACACCTAACTTTCTGGTTAAACTGCAAGATGGGTGATAAACCGCTTTACCTGGCAGACGAGCACCAACATCAACAATTCCAAGGGTGTTAACAATAAAGCTGGTTAAATCAATAAGGCGATCGGCAACACTTTGCGCGCGTAATGCCCATTGAGGCTCATCCGCAAGATAAGTGGGATAACCTTTAATGGCATAAGTACAGGAGCCAGCGGGTGAAATAATGGGATAGTCGTTCACTTCCAATGTTTCAATTAACGATTTCATGGCTGGTTTTGCGTTATTAACATAACCGCTATTAAGCGCAGGCTGACCACAGCAACCTTGGCGTTCCTGAAATAAGACTTCGCAGCCTAATTTTTCAAGTAACAAGACGGTGTCTCGGGCTGAATCTGCTTTCAGCACATCACCAAGACAGGTCGCATAAAAATTAACTTTCATTAATCGAACTCCAAAACATC
>JAEYFY010000435.1 GCA_023454395.1 Pseudomonadota bacterium | reverse complement strand
AGAAGTTAGGCAATACAGATAAAGAAGTTGGTCGTATTCGTGCTGATGTTGCAACAAATAAAGAAGCGATATCTGAAACGAATAAAGCCATGGCTAAATCCGAAGAACAGGTACAAGCGCAATTTGGTAAACAGCAGGGCATGATTAACCAAAAAATGCAGGCTGAATTTGAGCAATCAGGCGACGGAGTTGTTACGCATTCTATTAATATCACGATTGTTCATAATAACGTGAAATACAATGCAGCAGGACAGGTCATTAGCGCTCAAGTTAAGAATGGAAAGCTCGAATCATTCTTTGGCTACAACGCGAATAACTTTGCTTGGTATAACCCTGCAAATGGCAAGATGGAATTATTTATGTATGCCAAGAATGGGCAGATGTTTATTCGAGATTTATTTATTGAAGACGCAACAATTACAAGTGCAAAAATTGCTGATGTATTGCAATCAACTAATTTTAGTCATGATAAAAAAATAGGTTATCAATTAAACATGCGCACCGGGGAGGAAATTAAATATGGGAATAACTCTCAGGGTTATTGGATTGAAACTAACGTATTAAAACGCCTGTTTGATAAAAATGGAACCATGCGGATCAGAATGGGGATGTGGTAATGGGAGTAGGATTAGAAATTTATGATGAAAAGGGTCGGTTAGTGATTGGAACTGACCAAATAATTCCTCGTTACCTTGGTTATTATGAAATTCCTGTTGCTAAAAATGGCTCGTTAACTATTCCCGAAATTGAGTATGGCGGCGAGATACTTTGTGAGTTTTATCTTCGGTATCGGTTTAAGGGTGGTGGCGGTATTTGGCTTATCGCTAAACCTAATGAGCTATCAAATTGGTCTGTGGCGGGAGCAACGTTGACGTGGTTTATTGATTACAATGTAAATCAATGGGACAGCGGAGGTGGGCAAGGATTTGAGGAGTTTTCTCAACATTTGATTGTGTGGGCGGTGTAATGATAGGTGCTGAAATAAAGCTTGATGATAATAAGACGTTTCAACTTAGAGATGATGTACAAACCATGTGCTTGAAACAATTTATACCTAAAGGGGGCAATAAGCCTGACGATTGGTATAAACATCCTGTCGTTTATGGTCTGGATGGTTCTTATATCCTTGCCCCGATACAGGAGGTTGTTGTTCCATTAAGCGGAGTTGGTTTTGAAATTTATGATGAAAACGGAAAGATAATGTTTTCATCGCTGGCTAAGTTTGTTTCTTTCGGGGGGAAATTTGATGTTAATAGAAACACGGCTCCAAATGGGTATTATCAACTTAATGGAAGAAAAGGGAATCGTTATGGCTATATTGTTTTCAGAGAACTGAATTACATACATTATAGAAACGTCAAGGCTTATATAGACCCTATTACTTATGATGAAGTTTGGTACGGCGATATCTATTTCGAAGGCTATCAAGTCAAAAATGATATGGATGGGCTAAGGTTTGAGTATACATATGAATTCTTGGCACCTTTTGATGGTTATGTTGATAAGCCACCTGACAGAGAAGGTTCTGGAATGGAAATTTCTGGCGTTATGGTTGATATTTCAATGTTTTCTTAGTTTACCTCTGCATCGTTTTTAATATATTCATTTATAGGAAATAAATCATGATATACACAACAGGCACTGTTAACACAGTGTCAGGGTCTGCTATTGTCAAAGGCACTGGCACTAAATTTAAAAATAATAATCCAGCCATTAATATTGGAATGACAATTTTAATTAAATCGGGAAACACGAATATTCCGTATATGATTAAATCCGTTAATTCCGACACTGAATTAGTATTAGCACAACCGGCATTAGCCACAGCAACTAACACCACATTCTCAATTCATATTACTGAGCCAGATAATAATAGTGATGCAGCTAGAACTATGGTTGCAATAAATGCATACACGCAATATTTCCTCGACTCAATGAATACATGGATGACTCAGACTGGGCAAACAAAAATTGAGATGCCGAACGGGGAAGTTGTCACACTCGATAGTATTAAGAAGATGCAGGGGGATATTAGTAAAAAAGCGGATGATAATAGAACAGTGCATATTGGGGATTTTGGTATAGGTGCTGTAAACAAACTGAATGCTAAAAATTTAAATGAGATCATAATTGCGGGCGATTATCAGCAAGATGCAACTAATGAAGCTACACTTGAGAGAAATTATCCAATAAAAGAAGCTGGCGCACTGCGTGTTACTCAAACTGTCGGGGAGTGGGGTTCTGGCTGTATTCAAGAGTACACTACATATTTATCAGCAAGAAAGTTTATTAGAGTTAAAACATCGGTTAATTGGTTTCCTTGGGAGGAATTGCCAACTAGGCACTCTGTAGAGTCACAGCGTTTTAATGGTCAGTTAGTGTCATATCAGGGGCTTTATAGTTCGGATAAGTCTAATCAGACAAATTATTTTGGGTTATTGAGAGCTGAAAAGGGTGTTCCTTACGGATTTTATCTTTCCTATGATGGTTCTGGTAATAGTATTAGATTTCCAGAAAGGAAAGGTGGAACACTGATGCTAGTTGGTGATTATGGTTTAGGTTCTATAAACCCAACATTTACTAATGATGACCTTAAAAATAGCAATCAAACATCATTTTTTATGCAAGGTGGGGGAAGTGGTACAAATCAGTTTATAAATCACGGTTGCGGTATTCATCTTGCTTATAATTCAACAATCAAGACGGGTTTATTTGTTAATGCATCCAGCGGGGTTGTCTATTCATACACTTCAGACGTTAGAGATGCGAATGGGATTGTTAGGCATCGGATTCTTTATAGCACAGCAAATACAACTACAGATCCACAAGGTTTCATCAAAAAAGCCTCCCCTATTATCAACATCAATTCTGACGGCGCATTTACCACTAACGACGAATCCGAAGGCGCTGCGGTTACTCGAATAGCAAAAGGTGAATATCTTATCGAAGGTGTACTCGGTTTTAATGCTGACGCAGGCTGGGGCGGTGTCGATGGCGGTATTGAAATTCCACTCGATGTCAATAAACAGCCGTTGATATGGGTTAACTCTAAAGTTAACAAAGACGGTTCGATTCTCGTTAAAACGTATCACCGAACTCATCCTAATGCAC
The DNA here is from genome assembly GCA_023454395.1 of Pseudomonadota bacterium. Lineage (GTDB taxonomy): Bacteria > Pseudomonadota > Gammaproteobacteria > Enterobacterales > Enterobacteriaceae > Proteus > Proteus appendicitidis. The sequence goes on along the minus strand of JAEYFY010000435.1, from coordinate 34,557 downwards.
CAGAGTTTGCCAATAATAAAATTGATGGTTTCAATGATGGCGACCCGATTGATATCCCAACTGGTCGTTTTATCTCCGTTCGTGTACAGATGCCAGAGCAATCAATCTATAACGTGAGAATGCGTGAGATGGAAGAAGCGCAGAAAGCGGAAGAGGAAATGAAGACTCAATTCGGGTTAGGTGAAAATGACGTGTTGTTATAGCTATTAACTGTACTGTCTCAAAATTAGAAATTATGCTGTTACAGCATGAGTTATATATGAGCCAGTAGTCTGTTTTGCGTCAGAAGCGGAAGTTGTTGTCCATAATGATTGACTAAAGTATTGAGAAAAGTATACTATACTATGTACTGGCGTAATCGTCTAACTGGTTAAGACACCAGAAACTAAAAATTTTTTGAAATCTGGAAATGCAGGTTCAAATCCTGACAATGCCATCAAGGTTTAAGCAGATGACTGAGAGTAAATATCTTAAATTTGTTTTAAATGAAATTGGATATAGTGTACATAATCTTAATACCATAGCTGTTGCCCTCTCAAATCTACCTGCCAATTCAGCCCCAAATTCTGCGTTAAATATCAAGTGGAAACCTAAAAATTTAGAGCAGACCTGTATTGCTGCACGTAGATTTGCAGTTCGTTCTTCTTTGGTATTTGCAGTCGAAGCTCTATTCGAATATATGAGCAATATTAGCAATGATGACTTGTGGAAGAAACTCGATTTTAAGTTAGATTTCAAAACAAAACTTTCTGCTAATGATTCAAAAGCGAGAAGATTTTCTGAGTTTTGCAAATTTATACCTGAAATAGAAAAAGAATGGTATTTGTTAGTTGAGTTGGTGTGTCATTGGCGCAATCGAATAGTCCATGCAAGTACTTCAAGTGCAGGGCTATCTTCTTCTGACAAGAGGTTCTTGGAGTCAAAGAGTTCTTTTTTATATGATAATTTTTATCATTTTGATGTAAAGAAAACATTAGAGGACTATGATGCAGATAAAGTTACACTGAAAGAAGCGACGACACTGATTACTTTTTTAATAAAATGCTGCAGGAAAATAGATGAGTATTATATTTCTTCTATTTCTAACTTAAGCATCCAAGTATATAGTGAAGTATTAGATAATGATGAGCAATTTAGCCTATTGAAAAAACAGGTAATCAGTGCCAAACGCACTCGTCAAATTATTAAGTATATCAAGATTAAGCTACCTCATCTCTCGGCAGAGAAAATAACAGCGCTAGCGAATCAGTACAAAGAAGTATGATTGTGTCTCTAATCTCCTTTTGATTCGCATGGCTATTTATTTTGAAGTGTATCCTTTATTTCCAAAATATAAACACCATGTTTATCTTCTACTTAAATTAGGGATGCTGATGCTATTCAGGCTGGCAATTAATACCTAGAACAACTTAAATTCGTACCTTCTTGTGGACTTTTAGGACCATTAAAAAATTGACTACATTGTTAGTTACATCGCCCACCCATCGTTCAAAGTGGACTACTAAATTAGTTATATCCCATGAGAAAATAGTTATTTTAAATTTGAGCTAATGCTAATCACTCTGTTTTCAAATACTGCACAGAATTCCCATCCAGCAACTTCTTACTTCTCTCCCGATAAAATGCTAATCGTTCGTTAAAGTACGCTCTCAAATGTGCTGATTGTTGTCGTTAGATTTCTGAGGTAACGATCGGCATTTTTTTATAACTCAATAACTTATTAAAATTAAATAAACTCTAAAATAACTGAATGTTGGTTTTTGATGTAAGGTTTACCATCATGAACCATCATGAACCATCATGAACCATCATCAACCATCATCAACCATCATCAACCATCATCAACCATTCATTAACAAATGGGATTTTAACTCTCAAGTTGAGAGTTTTAAAAGTTCACCTCTTGGTGTTGACTCTTTTTGTTTTTGTGAATATCATTGATTAAAATTTGATTAACGAGGCTAGCTATTATGAATGTCCCAACAAAAGAAAAATTTATAGAATTTGTTGAGAATCTTGATGGGCTCGGTGTTTTAAGTGAAAGAACTACTGGAAATATCAAAATCGTTGTTGCTGCTTTATCTGATTCTATTCCCAATGAACAGCTAGCAACGGAATGGGATCTTCAAGAAATTCTAAATAAATTTCGGGAAGGTGTTGATATTAAAGATGAGACTGCTAGAACTTATTTGAGTAGATTCAAAAGTGCAGTAGATAAATTTATTGCTCACACAAATGGAGAGGAGCTAAAGCCAGTGGTTAAACGTAAACCAGCTCAAAAGAAAAAAGTTGAAGAAGAAATAGAAGTTGTCAAGACTTTCTCATTGCCTATTCCACTACGTGAGAATCTTATTGTCAATATTGAGAATTTACCACGTGATTTATCAGAAGAAGAGGCGGATAGAATCGCTACGATTATTAAATCATTTGCTATTCGACAATAAAAAAGCCCCCAGAGGGAGCTTTTTTACAAGATAATAATGGGATCGACCCACCATAATCCTTAATCTTCGCAAATTAAAGATAATGGTATCCCTTCTAAAAGTCAACCGAAATGGGTCTTTTGGTTGGTATATGAGGCTCATTATCATGATTATTCATGAAAATACTTTAGATAGTTATGTGTATGTTTGTGATAGGCAAGTATATGTGTGTGCGTATACTCGCCGTCGTTTTGATAAAATGGAACATGTACGACAACATTATCGAAATTATCCAAAGGTATAATAAATAATTAAAACCCACTGCGGTGGGTTTTATTGTTTGCATAAAATAAAGAGAATGCGAATGTCTAACTTTAATCAAGATATTTATGAAATATTAACTAAGACTGAAGGTCTTGGTGGTTTAGGTTCGTCAGCTACTTTGAATACTATTCTAGAGTCAGCAAAAAGAAATTATAAAATTTCAGGAGATAAAGGCAAAAAAGAAATTATTGATAAATTACAACAATTGTCTCAAGAAATGAGATTACCATTACCTAAAAATTATTTGGAATTAATAAATTAAAATACGAATTGAGCTTTATTTGAAAAATTTTCATTACTATACTCATAATATTGCATATGTTACACCTAGATAATGTACAACCTATCTTTAAGGGACAAAGCTTCTCAAACCATGTATCAGATATTTGGCGTTTTTCTTTTAAATAATTACGTATTATCCACAATGTTTTAATGCTTCTGAAGGACTCCGAGTCTTTTGTGATTTTGCATTCCATATCTTTTAACTCAGAACTTATTCCCATTTTCCTAGCTAATGTTCCGAACACTCACTAAATCATGTTTACAGCCCTAATTAGTGGTTATCAAAACCAATAAAAGTATTATGGTAATCAAGTAGTTATAAAAAGGTATAATCACTGTCTTTTAAGTATATTAAGAGTGAATATACCTTAATAAACAAATAGTTAGTAATGGCTGATTTATATAATGCTACGCCACATGGGTTGGACTGAAGCGGCTGACTTAATCATTAACGGTATGGAAGGTGCGATTGCTGCTAAGACTGTAACTTATGATTTCAAACGTGAGTTAGAAGGCGCTAAACTGCTGAAATGTAGCGAGTTTGGTGACGCGATTATCAAACATATGTAATTGTTGATTTGATAAATAGTTAATGGGAGTTTATTAGTTCCTATTTATTTTTTGTACTATAAAATTCTTCCCCAAAATATCCCCAAAACTGCTCAATTAAACAGCAATGATTTGCCATTCTTTGCTTCTATCGTTGTGGTATTTATCAGTCATATTTTGTGTTTTATGTGCAGCAATATCCATTGCTGCCAGATTAACGATAAGCATGACAGTTATCATCATTATTAATTAACAACCACATGGTATAAAGACGGTGTGATACGGACTTGTTGGTACCATGATAATCATATCATCGGGCATGGTATGGGAGGCATGGGAACGAACGCTTATAACTTATTCACTATTCCATTATGTCAACATCATGATGGGTTACTTGTTTATTATCCCATCAAGTAATGATGAATTTATGGCTCTTGCCGAAAATTTATTTTCTTTACTATCGAAGGCGTTGTAACAATCAGTATCTTTTGTGAGATTTAGTGGCTTCTGGCTTTTGCTCATTACGATGATATCGAAAGATTTTTTGGTATTTTGAAACACTGCAGATAACAACAGTGCTTTCAGTTGATAATTTTACTTTTATAATCAGATTTTCTGCAATATTAGAAGATATAGCAGAAAATGAACTGAGAGTACTTATTATCAAGACTAACGGTTGAAGCTTATTTGTATTATGTCCTGCATATTTTAGATATATTGAAAGGATAATTAATCGGATGATATTTTGATATAAGAATTGCTCTTAACTTTATCATTATAAGTTTTTGTTGCACTGTATCGTTGTCGCTTTTTATTAGATGCATTTTGTGTTATAAACTGAAAAACATAAAACTTTGCTTAATTTAGTTAAAATTTATATGAAACTACAACTGTTAACGTTATTAGCCATTTTTTTTATATCCGGTTGTTCAACTTCCCAGTCTGATGTTGACAGATATAATCGAAATTCTCAAAAAGTTGATCCGTACTCTGATAGTGTTTTTAACACAATAAAAGATAATCAGCGTGTTTACCAAGATCAATTAGAAAGAAAAAGTATGGGACGTAATTTTTAAAAGTAGAATATAGACTAAAAACCCCGCTATATGCGGGGTTTTTCTTGTTATTTTAATCATTTGATTGATAATGATAAATTAACTTTTTATTTATTTTATTTTTCTTGGTTTTATCTAACTTTGTAATATATATTTTTATGAGATTTATCTTTTATCTTTTATCTTTAATTTTCAATTATTGTTTTAATAAGATCGCTTAGGCGGTTTTTTTGTTTATAGGCTGATATGACGGTTAGTAATTTAAAAGCAATCAATGATCGGTATATAACCGAAGAACGGAGAAAAGCGGTTATTAAAAGAGCAAAAATAAAAGCGAATGTTTATGAATCAGCTAAAAGATTATTTCAGTTTGCAGAAGATAATGATTATGTGAAACTATTTACAGAAGAGGCTTAGAAAGCGGAAGGATAAAGATGAGAACTCTCGATATCTTGAGGTGAAGTATTTATATATTATTAATATTCGATTATATGTGTTCATGCTTTAACTAAACCTGAAAGCTCCATAAATGCGAGTGACATTAAACCAGCGGTTATTAGAGATATTGATGTTCCCATAAAAGGGCATAAACCTAAAAACTTTGATGAAACAAAATTCTTAACAAGATAGCACTAAAAACAGTAATGTATATTTAGACACTCTGGATCCATCTATTTGTTAGAATGTGCGAATTTTATTTATAAACAAAGAAAATTTTTATCATATTCGTGCTATTAATCCTATAATGTTCGTTTTCTTTAATAAAATTAGAGAGATAGAGTGCAAGTGAAGTAATGTATCGGTAAAAGTTTAAAATATAAAAAATACCATATGAGCGTGGCATTTTTTATATTTTTGCTTGATATATTCAATCCTATTAATTTATCAAGTTGTCGTAGTATCCTTTTCTAGAGTACGTAGTATATCAATAGAATGCAAGGTTAATTAATTGTTGTTATTTTGTTTCTTTTTTATATTTTTTTGTTTAGTTCTTGTGACGGTAGTTGGTTTATTATTGTTGCATTGCCCTTAATCGTTTTTTTATAGAATATTTATTTGTTTTGTACTCATAAAATAAAGTATAACAAAATAGAAACAAAAATAGGAATATAACAATGACAGCAAATAAAACTCACAAATTTAAATTTGGCCTTGGTTGGCAAATTCTAACTGCGCTCATTTTAGGGATTATTGTTGGTGCAATTTTGCACGATAATGAAAACAAAGAATGGTTAATTATGAATGTTTTATCTCCTGCGGGTAAAATATTTATTCAGTTAATCAAAATGATAGTTGTACCAATTGTTATTTCAACATTGGTAGTCGGAATAGCGGGGGTAGGGAATACTAAACAACTAGGTAAGCTAGGGTTTAAAACTATCCTCTATTTTGAAATTATCACGACAATAGCGATTATCGTTGGAATAAGCCTAGCGAATATATTCCAACCTGGCGTAGGAATTGATATGTCAACACTTAGCCAAGTTGATATATCCCAGTATGAAAAAACTACCCAACAAGTGGAAAGTCAGTCACATGGTATAATGGCGACGATATTATCGCTTGTTCCATCTAATATCTTTGCTGCTATGTCAAGCGGTGAAATGTTGCCAGTAATTTTCTTTGCCGTTATTTTTGGTATGGGATTATCTTCCTTACCAGTGGAAAAAAGAGAACCGTTATTAATTGTGTTACAAACATTTTCAGAAACGATGTTCCGAGTAACACATATGATTATGATGTATGCACCTATCGGTGTATTCGGGCTTATTTCTGTCACTGTTGCAAATTTTGGGTTCACCTCTTTGATCCCACTTATTAAATTGGTATTACTGGTTCATGGTGCCATCTTGTTTTTTGCAATTGTTGTACTAGGATTGGTTGCAAAATATTGTGGTATCAACATTTTTACTTTAATCAAAATCTTAAAAGATGAATTAATACTGGCTTATTCGACAGCAAGTTCTGAAACAGTCTTACCAAGAATTATGGATAAGATGGAGAAATATGGTGCTTCCAAATCAGTGACGAGCTTTGTTATTCCAATTGGCTATTCATTTAATCTCGATGGCTCTACACTCTATCAAAGTATTGCTGCCATCTTTATTGCTCAGTTGTATGGTATTGATCTCAGTATCTGGCAAGAAATTACCCTTGTAGTGACGCTAATGATCACATCTAAAGGGATTGCGGGAGTGCCGGGTGTCTCGTTTGTTGTGTTATTGGCGACATTAGGAAGTGTAGGTATTCCGCTAGAAGGGTTGGCTTTTATTGCTGGAATAGACCGAATATTAGATATGGCAAGAACAGCATTAAATGTAATTGGTAATGCACTCGCTGCTTTAGTCATTGCTAAATGGGAGCATCAATTTGATAAGAATAAATCTAAAGATTATGAAGCAACTTTTAAAAGTTAGATTTTAGTTGCTTTCTCCTAAAAGCCCTTAAGAGGCTTTTAGGAGAATATCATGTTCTAAGAATTCTATTCTCCCTTTTTTACGCTAAGTCATTCTCATTTTAATATTTCTTATAGTGGGTTATTCATATGTAGAAGGAAGAAGATCATGCTCTGGTATAAAAGTAAATGATGAAAGTGAAGGTGAGGTAAAGGTTTGTGCCAAAATTGTTCATGATAATATTTATGAAACTGGAAATTCAGAAGTCTTGAAGAAAACAAATGCTATAGGTTTTGAACTGATATCAGCAAAAACAGAATAATATGAAATTGAAATAAAAAAACCTCATTAAGTCATGAGGTTTATTATGTATTAACCTTATAAAAGGAAAGTAAAGTAATTAAAAGCTAATTCTAAATCCTGCTGTTGCATATATTGGAGTTTCTACTTTATTACCATTTTGATAATTTATTTCAGTATAGAAAAGAGCATCATTACCTATATTAGTTGTTAAACCAACGCCGTATTTACCAGTATTCCCCGAATAATGACTATCAAAGGATACGTTATTAATTTCTATTTCATTACTTTTAATGAATTCACGAGATATTGCCGCTTTTATGTAAGGCTTAACATTGTGGTTCGAAATTAATAAATTACTTTCTAATATGGTTCCTAATTCACCTTTTAAGCTATCAGCATTGTGGATATTTGCTTTCATGCCATTATCTAACACATAATGCGACTTACCAATATGAGAATAAAGGATTTGGTTGTATGGTGTAAGTGTCAATGTATTTGAAAACGCAATAGGATAGCCTATTTCTGTTGATATTGTAATCGCATTTTGATTGTAATTTCCTTTGACTCTTCTACCTTCATTCATATTAGTATCGATTTCGTTATGAAGATGATTCATCTTAAATAAAGAGTCTACATAAAAACCAGAATGATTAAGCCAAGTTAAATAAATACCACCGCTATAGCTATTAATATCACCATTATTAATATTGTCAGATTTTATTTTACTCTTAATGTAAGAAGTTATTAAACCAAATAGCAATTGATCATTATTTATAGCTATTTTCTTATCTATACCAATTTGCATTCCATTTAAATTTGAATGAAATTGACTATAACCTTTATCGTTTAAATGAGAGTTATCATTTAAATAGCGAACCCACACTCCCAGATCATTATTATTTTCACGTAAGAAACCCATTCTTTGGCGTAAAGTACTCGTTTCAATGCTTAATATGTTCTGCGGTGCTGAGGCCATATTAATAACGGCTTGAGCACTATTGCTTAATATAGGCTGGCTAACATCAGGCTGTTTAGAGGTATCAGGCTGTTTAGAGGTATCCTGCTCGCCAGCTTTTCCGCCCACAAGATACCACTCTGTATGACCATCATTAGTTTTGCTATTTAGTTTATATTTCCAAACACCAACTTCAACATTACCGTCTTTATTTAATAAGTTAAAATCAGCATCACCACTATTTACATAAACTAATTGAGTATTTTTAGGATCAGAAATTTCTTCTCCGCTATCATTTATTTTTAATCCAAAATGCCCAGTTGCATGATCTGAAATATAAATATTATCGCTTAATCCATTGGCTAAGCTGCTACTTAAAATAAAAGTACCTTCGCCGGTGAGCGTTTTTAATTCAAGTCGATTAAATTGCATGCCAGAAATATAATGATCCATTTCCAATTGGCTACCAGATTGCATCTCTAAATTGTTAATATGAGTGATTAATTCTGGACCTGGTTTTTCGGGTTTAGGGGCATCACCATCATCACCATAATCTTCGTTCCATGAGGGTAAAATATATGTTTTACCTGCTAGTATTAAGTTTTCTATAAATATTTTAGCTGAAGGAGCAGGATCATTTTTAGATACATCAGTAGATTCATCATTAATATTATCAATATATAATTCAGCATTTTTATCTATAAATAGCTTACCTATAGATGATGAACCTGCGCTCATATCAATATTACTGGTGCCTGTTACTATAGTATCTTTAATAGTGGGAGTAGCTGTTTCTTTTGTACCAGATGCATACGTACTAATATTAGCATCATCTTTAACGATAGTACCTATCGCTAGGCTATCACCATACATTCTTAATATTGCTTCGTTTTCCAGAGTAATATTTTGTATTTCGTGGTTTTTATCTATATAAAGGTTTGTTGTATCACTATAAGTTGAATTAGAGATAATTTCTTTATTAGAGAGGAGAACGCTCCGTATACTACTTTCTTTGGCATAAACTGAACTGGCTAAGAAAGATAATATACTTATAGTAATAATATTCTTACTAAAATGTTTATTCAGTAGCATAAAAAACGACCTTTTTTATTTTTTTATTGTGTAAAAATAGTTAATTTATGCTTAATGATTATATTGTTTATTTTTTTTATCAATTTAAATAGCCTTAAAAAAATTATTTAGAATATAATCTTACTTAAGGTTAATTCTATTAAAGAAAAATATAATTATTTGTTATATAGAATAATATATCTTAGGTGAGTAATTTAGCTTATGGCATCTTTTTAAACAAAACACCATAAGATAAAATAGAAATATTATAATAGCCGAGCCATTATATTTTGGGCGCTCTGTATACTAAAATAGCAAAAAACATAGCCCATAAGAAACTGATAACTTTAAACCATTTAGGATATTTTTTTTGTAGAGAAAACCAGCAAAAAATAAAGGGAGCAAAAAAAGTGGCGATTGCTAGAATAGCAAATTTTGTTTTATAAAATCTTTTGGCTTTAAATTCTTTTTTAACTCTTTTTTCAATTTCTTTACCATTTCTTTCTACTTCAGCTCTTTCACTATTCCATGATGGATATTTATTATCTAACCAACGAGTTATCTCAAATAATGAGGTGGTAATTCTATTCTTTGCGTGTTGACTTGTATCGCCAGAATATCTTATTTCTTGAATAATTTGAAAGAATGATACAGTAAGCCGAAGAAACTCATTGTCTAATTTTTCATAATGCAGAGGCTTATTAGAGTTAGGGCTTTTGCTTTTTTTCTCTGATCTTTCAAAACAACCGATCATTGTAGAGACTTCATCAACGGCTTTATCTGCAAATTTATTAAATTCTATTTTTTGAATTTCTTGCGGTGACGGCCTATCATCAGAAAGACTAATTCTGTATGTAGTTCCCAAACCAGGGAAAATTGAGTTTCTTTTTCTTACATTGGCTTTTACGGTTCTTTTGGGGTTTAGAAACATGAATGATACCTATCTATTTTCTAATTTATCATAAATATGTTAATGTTTTTTCTAAAAATAAACAACGAACTATATCGCAAATATTCTATCGATAATGTACTGCTAATCATCTTTAAATGATTATTTTGTAAAAGCGTGTAAGTCAGACCGTTCTGTTACTGTTTTGTGCCAATATTTTCTCTTTTACCAATGGGGAATTATTATGTCTACAATGAAAACAGAAGTGATTGTTATTCGTTTAACAAAAAAAGAGCGTGCATTATTGGATTCAATAAAAACAGCACCATTACTTGCAGATTGGATGAAAGAATTAGCGCTTTCTAAATTACAAGAGCAAGATATTTCATCTAATAAATAATTACTAATGCCGACAAAAAAGGAATTGAGTCGGTATTCTTATTTATTGCTTATACAATAAAATTGAGTCGTCGCAGTAATAATAAATTATAGTTTATGCCCATTAAACTTTAAGATAATAGGTATGGATATAAATAAAACTAAAAAATAGCAGGGAAGGGAATGTTAATGGCATTTTTGGGTAGGTGTATTGGTTTTGCGGGGTTACTTGCTTCTCAATTATTATTTCAATGATATCAACAACCATTGGCAATAAAAAAGCCCAATGTGGCGGCATTGGGCTTAGTGACTCGAATAGATGGGTATAAAAAACTATTAGAGATCAGTATAAATGTAGTGAATTTTCATTTTATAAATTAACAATAAATGCTTTTTTCTTAGTAAAAAGTGCTGTTATGCTTTATGTCGTCTAGTTTTAAAGCAAATTGACGTTTTTTCATTCCATTGACCATGCGAAGTTGCGTAGATTTGCTTGTTTTTATACTTTTTGCTATGTGAATAGAGGGAGCGATGTGCTCTTTCATCAATATTTGGTAGATAACGATAAGTTAATTATAATCGAAAACTCATAAACTCTTTTCTTGAGTGTTTTTTGTAAAATTAAAGATATAACATGAATAAAAACAATAAATTATTGTTTTCTGAACAACAGAAAATAATGTGTGAAAAGTATGGGGTTATACCTCAAAAGCCAGAAGAAATGGTAGCGATTGCTTTAGATAACCTAAAGGGTAATCCTATTTATGGTACACGCATAAAGCGCTTAGAAGGCGGTACGATAAGCTGGTTTTTCTATTGTGAGGAATATTGCGCAACAGATGACTTTTATCAACCATCGCATACAGAACATTTGGAAGAACTATTACCTGAAGTAATAAATTATCTTTATCTACCAGAAGGATATAATTTTATTATTGACAGAGACGGATATGAAGATGTTTGGTTTGAAGAAATAAATGAATAAGTAGTTATTATTATTTTATAATTTTTAGATTAAGTAGATTTACATTTTATATTCTCTTACACATTGAATTTTATAATAATCTTGAGAATATAAAAATATTAAGTTATTTTAAAAATTAAAAATATTAATTGATGTTGGTCTTATTTTTAACATAAAAATAATGACAGGTTAATCAGTTTGGGTAAATATTATAAGAGTATTTAATTCACTGTTAATAAGGAAGGTAGCTATTTATGTTTCCAGAATATCGTGATTTAATTTCAAAGCTTCGTCAGACTGATCCCCATTTTCGCGCTCTTTTTGAACAACATAATGAACTTGACCATAAAATTGTTAGATTAGAACATAAAGATAGAAGAGGGTATGGTGAAGAAGTTGTTGAGCTAAAAAAACAAAAATTAAAACTGAAAGAGGAAATTCATCAGATCCTCAAAAATCCACCAGAAGAAGAGTGAGTAATAAAAAATAATTACTCTATAAATACATAAAGATGCAGAAACCATCCAACTAAAAAGGGATGGTTTTTTGTTTTTAGAAAGATAATTTATTTTTGATGAAAAAATTATATAAACCACATAGTGATATTTATAAAGAAAAGGCTACTGTTGTAGCCTTTTAACTGTTTAGGTTCTAAAAATAGTAACTTAGTTATGTACTATGTTAAAACTCATCTTTCCAAAGTACATCAAAATGGTTTGAATTTATTTTATAAACAGCTCTAACGTTATCATTAATATACTGTTTATAAATCTCATCGTCAGAAAAATAAATGGATATGGCTAACTCACATTCTGATGATATTTTTCGTGGAGCATCAATAATTTTTGCGGAAAAATTATCTTGTTGGAGTTGTTGCTGAAGTTTTTTTACAGCGTATTGCGCATGAAAAAGAAATAAATAGTTATGCGCCATTTTTACTGATCCCATTATCTTTTGCTTTATTTGCAACATAGGTGTAAATAGCAGCAACAATGACAGCAAACACTAAACCAATAATAATAACTAGTTTCCCATTATCTGTAACTCCAGCAGGGCTTGAGGCATAAGAGAAGTTATGAGCAAATGCAGCTCCCACCAACATACCCATAACGCTTACAGCCGCATCTGAATTACCTTGGCCAGCATTAGCTAGTTGTCGTAATGGACAACCTGTAATGAGTACACCGCATAAGCCTACAAGTGCCATAGAGAGAAAATTCCATAGTCCATCGCTGTGGGCTATTGGTTGATTTTCAAAACCAAGATTAAACTTGCCTAAATAGAGATTACCCAAAAAAACAACGAGTGTTAATGCGATTACACCAAACGCCATATTATAATTACGCGATAAAAATACATGTTTGGCCATTCCAATAAAACAGAATCTTGTGCGTTGAATAATAAAACCAATAATAAGCCCTGCGATGATAGACATCCACACTGGCGCATGACTCGCTCCAGGACCTTTCACACTGGCATTGAATATATCACTATTCCATAAGAATAAAGCAAATAGGAATATACATATGGTAGGTAAAATAAAACCTTCTATAGGTGATTGGTTATAATTTCTTGGAAGAGAAAATCCTTTTTTGACAAATAAACTACCTATACCAATTCCTATTATTAATCCAACTAATCCTATAACAGCATTTAAATCACCCGCTCCGATACGAAGTACCATTCTTAATGGACAACCTAAAAAAACTAAGCAGCCTGCCATCATTAGAAAACCTAGCGTAAAACGAATAATAGGAGCAGAGCCTGCTTTCGATTGAAATTCTTTGAAGATAAGTGCGGCAATAAAAGAACCAAGAATAAAGCCGAATATTTCAGGGCGAAGATATTGCACCGTTTCAGTGTGATGTAAGCCCATACTTCCGGCGCTATCACGAATAAAGCAGGCTACACAAACCCCCATATTAGGTGGATTCCCGTTAATACCAAGGAGTAACGCAAGAGTACCAATAATAAATCCAGATAGGATTAAAACCCATTTTATAGACATTAAATGCCTCCGTTGATGGGGGGCCGCCCCCTGACTAATAGAACCTATTAAGCACGGAGCAACTATATATAAGAATTACGTGTGATTCTTTTATATAGATCACGTCAAAATTAATAAATTAGATAAGATATTTTTTAGGATTTAAGAATGTTAATTTAATTAGTAATAAGTTAATTATTGTTTAAATAACTTATTACTAATAATACAGGATATAAAATGAAATTTAGAAAAATATTAATTTAATTATTTATTTCTTTTTTCCACTTTGTATATGCATCTGTAATTATAGGTGCAATTTTGTCGTAATTATCCCATATGTTTTCAACATAATATGAAGAAGATAACCCTTGGGCTAAAACACGCTCGAAATCTTCAAAATAGTTATTATTTTCTGATTCATAATAATATTGTGTAAATGCGTATCCCTCATCATTCAAGTCATCACTAATAAATTTCTCGTCACAAACTTGAATAAGAAATGAAAGACCATCTATTTCTCTGTTACGTACCATTTCTAACTCTTCAATTGCATCTTCTTGCAACTCTTCACTTTCTAAGTTATTTTCAATAATCCAAGTTAAATAAAACCCTATATGTATACCTCCATTTTCAGGTGGAAGGTCGTCAGGGAACTCACCATAAGCGTGCCAGTCTATTCTATCAATCGCCATTTTTTTACCTGTGTTAGTTAGTGGAGATTATTTTATTGTATCAAGTATTATCGATATACAAATAGCAGTATTACTATAAAATAAAATTATTTTTGGATAATAACATATTAAGTTAAAAATAATAAATCAATGTGTTAGCTGATACGAAAAATAATAAACTAAATTCAATTATCATATTTTGATTCTACTTATTATAATAATCACAATTAGATTAGCGTTTATTTTTTTAATTAAGATGATACTTATCCCTATTTTATTCTTCTTTGAGATAATGCTGACTTAAGACGAATAATGGAAGTTACTTTCTAACGGTTAACAATACTTAAAGGATATTTATGAAAAAGCTTATTTTAGCATTGGGTTTATTATCAATTTCTTCTATCGCTGTTTCTGCTGATTTATCTAAAGCATGCGAAGACTATTTTAAAGAAACTGACTCTTATGTTGAGTTAATGGAAAAAAATGATGCAACCAAAGCTCAAGCAGAAGCGATGAAAGCACAATATGCTCAAGCTAAAGAGCAATTTGCAGCATTACCTAAAGATGTTCAGGAAAGTTCTTGTAAACAAGCTTTAGATTCTTTAGAGCAAATGAAAAAAATGTCAGCAGGTCAATAAGTTTTATTCTTTTTCGATAAGCCTTATAATAATTAAAGTTATAAGGCTTTTTTCTTTATTAAAAGATAAAAGTACTTTTTATATCGCATTGTTTTCTTATTTATTCTAATTTTAAAATTAATAACTAATTAATTTAATTTCATCTCTATTTCTATTCTCTTAGTTTATTTTCAATTTTATTTATTTAATGCTAGTATTAAATGCCTTCTCTAAGAATGAGTATTAAAAATGAACATAATAGTTTATATCGCAACAAGTTTAGATGGTTATATTGCTGATAAACAAGGTAATATTGATTGGCTTACCAGTATTGAAAACCCTGAAAATTTAGACTTTGGTTTTGCCGACTTTCTTAGTGAAATAGATGTGATTGTTATGGGAAGAACAACTTTTGAAACAATAATGGGTTTTGATATTGAATGGCCCTATGTACAACCTGTTTTTGTATTAAGTAATACCATTAAAGAATTACCAGAGTCATTACCTAGTAATGTAAAAATTTTATCAGGAAATGTGAGTGAAATAATAAAAAGACTTAAAGATGATGGTTATAATAGAGTGTATATTGATGGTGGAAAAACTGTGCAAGGCTTTATTAATGAAGGTTTTGTTGATGAACTCATAATAACTAGAATACCTATTTTATTAGGTGAGGGCATACCGTTATTTATTCCAAATGATAAAAAAATAGAGTTTACTCATCATAAAACAGAAATATATTTAGACTCTTTTGTTAAATCACACTATAAAAAATAAAATTTTACTTATTGTATTTTGAGGATGCCTTATTGGTGTCCTTTTTATTTCTATATGACAATACTTTAATATAGTCAGTTACTATATATTTCTGTTAAATATATTTTTATTTACACTGATTATTTTGGTTAGGTTATTTATTTGTTCTGTGTTTTTATCGAATCATAGTTTAAATCATTTTCTATCATCATTTTATGAGCAGATTTTTTTATTTTTATATAAATGATGAAATTTATTTTGTCGGTGAATCGATTTTATGGAATAATTATTTACTCCTATTTCTTATTGATATTCAATTTATGCATTACTTTTTATTTTTATTACTTTCTGTATTTATAATCTCTGGATGTACCACTAATAAAGTCACTCAGACTAAATTAATTGAAACACACACCGATAATCCCATTCCTGATAGTCACGCAGTTAATAATAACTTAGTTTTTATGTTAGGAAAACAATCTCGATTTGAAATGGAAGTTCAAGAAGAGAAACAAAGGCTTGGACAAGTTTTTAAAGTTGGTTTAAATGAGAAAAAACCATCAATAAACGATCAGTATTTAAATAACAATTCAACATTAAAGCCAATTCAAAAAATAAGCTTTACTATGCCAGTTCCTGAGCCTATTTGGAATGAGGAAAAACAAACTGTTGAATTCAAATGGAAACAAAAGCCACATTATACTTTTGATGCCTATTAATACTTTAATATCAATTTAAATTTAATCTTATATGGAAAAATTATGCGCATAGCTATCACCTTATTATTATCTTTTCTATTACTGGGTTGTACTACTGATAACGTTACTTTTAGTACGGGTAATTCAGGAAACCATAGAATAGGTAGCACAGTGTGTTCTACATTAGTTTGTGGTAAGAATACTCGAACACCAGGAGAGCAAAAAGCAATTAATGAAGCTGTTCATGAACAACAACGGGCTATTATGCGAGGCGAAAAACCTGATTTACGGATCATGGCTTCTTATTAAAATTTAACACTATTATCTATGCCAGTAATTACTACTGGCTGGTAATAGTTTTTTTAGATTTTATTAATAATAAAATTCACTCTATCTGTTATTCCTATTTTAGGCAGTTCTATTAAATTATAATTATATTTTTTATAAACTGCTATCATAGCTAAATAAGTTTCCTCAGCTTCTTTTTCTGTTTGTTTTCTTTCTTGGTCTTGAGTATAAATCTCGTCCCATGGTGGTGCTATAAATACATTTGCAGAATAACGAAATAAGGTAATTGCCTTATCAAGGTGTTTGGGAATAGCTAAACCACATAGTAGTCGATATCCTGCAATATCAGGGAGACCCCTATCATAGAAATAAGGCATTTTATTGTTGCTTGCTTCATGCCATGACCGTAACTCCCAAATTAGCATTGCTTGTGCGAAAGCGTTAGGATCTACCCACGGTAATGCATTCCCTTCAATAATATTTTGGTCTTGAATAATAGCTCTTCCTGCTTCTAAAGAGCAGGGATAACCCCTATTTTTAAGTTCATTTATTAGTGTTGTTTTACCAGATCCGGGACCTCCAGTTAATATAATACGATGTGATCTTTCAGGCATGATGACTCCTATAAATTTATATAATTAATAAAGGAAAAAAGACTGGGGATAATATGTAGGGGGCGTTAATACTAGAGTTGTTAGAGATTGAATATAGTTAAGAAATCGAACTAAAAAAAGTATACTAGCATTAAATGCTAATATAAATCTTAAGTAGCTTTATTACCCAGAAGTTCAAAAAAATAGCGTAATAATTTACGCTATTTTTAGAAGAAAAACTGAATGTATAAATATCAAGGAATACAAGGCTCTGGTGCATAGCTACTATTTGGGAAAGGATTAGGCAAATAAGTACATTTTTTCATTGTTTTTTGTGTGCCTTCTTCTGATTCAAAAAGTGCAACACCAATTACACCCGTATTTTTTTTATCACCTTGAGCGCTATAATTTACATATCCTTCCTCTGGTGCGCCAAAACGAAACGCTGCAACTTGTTGCTGATTTTTTCTAAAGCCTTCTACAAATAAAGTATCTCCAGGTCTTAATAAATAACCTCTATTTTGATAAGAACCTGCTGTTCCACTAATGACATCTAAGCCATCTACAGTAATAACGGCTTCATATATTATTTTATGGCTAGTGTTATGTAAGAAAATAATATAGCGATCATTCTGTTTTCCATACAGTAAATATTGATTATTTTGTGTGTGGTATAATGGCATTATATTTCTATTTTCAGTTAAGATTGATAGTTGCACTGGGCTTTCGCTAATATGCGCAACTTTTGAATAAGAATTGGAAGGCACTCCACTTTGATAAAATATAGATGTTGTTTGTGAAGGTGTTTGTGATAATCGATACGCTTCAACACTTTCAGTGACAGAAGATAAACTTTCTCCCCATTTTGTCGAAAGGGCTTTATTTTCAGTTTGCTCATTAGTCACACTTAAACTAGTGGGATAATTTCTCTCAATTGTTGTACAACCAGAGATTAGTATTAAAAAAACACTTAATAGTGAAAGTGATCCAATTTTTTTGAATAGATTCATATTCTTGCTTTCCTTAGTATTTATACGAAGCTCATTTCTAAACTTTATTAATACTAAATTAGCGTTTGCTTTTTGATTTGTCTCTCAGCTAATTCTTAGGATAGTCGTATTCAAAGGTAAATAGCCGTAATTTAGGATAGTTTGAAGCCAAATATTATAAGTTTATGGATGGAGGTAATGAAGTATGTGAAAAGTAAAAATATCACCTTCTTATTGTGAGTTTAATTTACTCTTATTTCTCCTTATTTTCTTATTTAGGCATTTTATGCCTATAGCACTATCGAATAGCAATTGAAAGAAGAAACGTTTGATTCTATTATAGAACGTATATGTTTTATTATAATCTGTATATAAGGATTGGCGTGGGTATTGTAAAAATTTCTGATGAATTACATGAGTATTTGCGAAAAGCAAGTAATGTGATGTCACGCTCTGTTAATGCTCAGGCAGAGTTTTGGATAAAAATCGGCATTCAAGCAGAATTAAACCCAGATAAAACGTTTCCAATGATTATTAATGAAATGCTGGAAAAAGAAGCCATTAAGCAAGAAGTAGAATAAGAGGAAAGAATAGTGGATAAAATAACGATTAAAACGGCCGATGAAATTGAATTAATGCGTGAGTCAGGGCGTTTATTGGCGAAAGTTTTTACAATGCTTGATGATTTTATTGTACCAGGTGTTTCTACGCTAGAAATTAACGATAAAGTTGATGATTTTATTGTCAATGAACTTCAATCAAGACCAGCAAGCAAAGGCCAATATGGTTATGAGTATGTGCTAAATACATCTATCAATGAAGTTGTTTGTCATGGCGTGCCAAAAGCAGATGAACGCCTTAAAAGCAAAGATATTATTAATGTTGACATTACACTAGAAAAAAATGGGTTTATTGCTGACTCTAGTAAAATGTATATTATGCCAGAGGCATCTCCTATTGCGCGTAAATTAGCAAAAACAACGTATCAAGCAATGTGGGAAGGTATTAAAGAAGTAAAACCGGGTGCGACATTAGGCGATATTGGTCATGCTATTCAAAGCTTTGCACAAAGTCATGGATATAGTGTTGTGAGAGAATACTGTGGGCATGGAATAGGAAGAGAAATGCATGAAGCACCACAGGTACTACATTATGGTATTAAAGGACAGGGCGTTGAATTAAAAGAAGGCATGACTTTTACGATAGAGCCAATGATAAATCAAGGCGGTGCTAAAATAAAAACCAAAAAAGATGGTTGGACGGTTGTGACAAGAGATAAAAAGTTATCCGCTCAATCAGAACATACTATTTTAGTAACAGCAATAGGATATGAAGTACTCACTTTACGTCCAGAAGAAGTATTACCATAATTGCTACTCTTTTATATTTATAGCCATTTTAAGAGAAAATATTTTTTATAATTTAAAAAATATTTAATTTTTAAATAAAGTGGCTATTTTTCTCTTCTTTATTTTTCATTTCTATCAATAAATTAAGTTTAAAATTTAATATCTTTATAAATCTGAGTTGTAAATTACACGTTGTACACTATATTGATATCAACATTCATTAAGTATTAATAAATTATCATTAAATGATTGTAGGATGCGATCATACGCTATGGACAAATAAGGATATTAATATGGAAAATATTTCAAAAATTTTAGAAGAATGGGGAGCATGGGTCGCCAATGATCAAAATGCTATCAACCTTTTTAATAAAAATAAAAAAGAATTTATTCCAGAACGGATAAAGTTAAGAAAAAAATGTACTCATCATGATGCTAATATTATCAATGACTTAATGAAAAGATTGATGGTGCATAATAAAGAGGATTATCAGTTACTTATTAATTATTATGTTTTTGGTAAAACATTTATTCAGCTTGCAAAATATGATCAATGTTCGGATACATATATTGGAAAAAAACTGAAAAAAGCAGAAGGTATGATTGAAGGTATGCTGATTTTCTCAGGTTCTAATTAAGACTATAAATTTAAATTAGTTTAAATTGATTAAAATAATTCTTTACGATCGTAAAATAGAGATTAAGCTAATAAAACTTAGAACAATTAAAGTGTAAAGATACAATCTTTACTATGATCTTTGCACATCAAAGATGGTATTTTAAATTTTGTATTCTAAATATTGTTTTAAGTATTGCTAATATGATGTTTAGCAAATTAAATAAATTTAAACCCAAGGAGTGGAAAATATGTCAACAATATACCCAATTGTTTTAGTTCACGGTTTATCTGGTTTTGATGATATCGTCGGTTATCCTTATTTTTATGGTATCGCGGATGCTTTAGAAAAGGATGGTCATAAAGTTTTCACCGCATCTCTTTCTGCATTTAACTCTAACGAAGTTCGTGGTGAACAACTTTGGGAATTTGTGCAAAAAGTTCTCAAAGAAACGAAAGCAAAAAAAGTAAATTTAATCGGTCATAGCCAAGGTCCATTAGCTTGCCGTTATGTTGCAGCAAAACATGCGAAGAAAATTGCTTCTGTTACCTCTGTTAATGGTGTAAACCATGGTTCAGAGATTGCTGATTTAGTACGACGTATTATGCGCAAGGATAGTGTGCCAGAATATATTGCTGATGCCGTAATGAAAGCTATTGGTACTATTATTTCTACATTTTCAGGCAATCGCGGCAATTCACAAGATGCTGTCGCAGCATTAGAAGCGTTAACAACTGAAAATGTAACTGAATTTAATAAAAAGTACCCACAAGGGCTACCTGCTGTTCGTGGTGGTGAAGGTAAAGAAATCGTAAATGGTGTTCACTACTATTCATTTGGTAGCTATATCCAAGGTTTGATTGCGGGTGAAAAAGGCAATTTACTCGATCCTACTCATGCTTCAATGCGTGTATTAAGTGCATTCTTTGCTGAACGTGAAAATGATGGCTTGGTAGGTCGCACAAGTATGCGGTTAGGTAAACTGATTAAAGATAATTATGCGCAAGATCATCTGGATATGGTCAATCAGGTTGCAGGGTTAGTAGGGCGAGGTGAAGATATCGTTGCTATTTATACAAACCATGCGAATTTCTTAGCAAGTAAAAAGCTTTAATTATCTTGCACACTTGTTGTGAAATAATCTAGTACAAATGGCTCTAATCAATTTAGAGCCATTTTTGTTTTTAATTATTGTTGGTTAATATCTTTATTAACGCTGACAGAAATAGCATAGCCTAATAAATAAAGTGCTTGCTCTAGACTATCTACTTTTGAGGTTTGATTAATTTCAAGTAAACGCTCTATTTGCGCACTCGTTAAATTCATCTTTCTTGCAAGATCAGATTTTTTTGTCTTTGTTTCTAGCATCGCATTGTGTAATGCAATCTTTAAACAGCTAATAAGAGGTAAGTAGACAATAAAATCGCCAGCTTGAGCTTTGGATGGTGCTGGAATAGGCAATTTGCTCGCAATAAATTCCTCAAGACCTACATGTAAAATATCAGAGGCTTCTAGTTCAATATCATCTTCTGTATAAGCAACAGCGTGTATATTATCAAAATCACGGTAGGTAATTTCGTAAGTTTCACTTTCTTCATCAAAATGAGCGACTGCTGGATAGTTGAACATAAATAGCCTTTTATAAAGTTGAAAACTAGGTTTAACATGAAATTGCACAATATAATGTGATAATGTGTTTTCAAAATTCTTGTGTACAGTACTAAAGTAAAACTCTATTTATCTATTTGATATTAAATAGTATGTTAAAGATTAAAGCATATTTATTAAAATTTATCTTCATTTCTTGCTAATGTGAGAAAAAGTGAAGTAGATAATACATTGCTTGTTGGTTATTAGGTGTTTTTACTGAAATTGATTATTAATTTTCGCTAGTTTTTATAGTTAAGAAAAACCATCTTATCAATGTTTATAAGGTGTTTTAGAAAGGAGTTATTTATGTATCCCGTTGATTTACATGCTCATACTATTGCTAGTACACATGCTTACAGTACAGTTAGTGAATATTTCCAACAAGCTAAAAAGCAGGGAATTCAATTATTTGCAATTACTGATCATGGTCCAGATATGGATGATGCACCTCATGAATGGCATTTTTCTAACTTACCGGTGATCCCTCGTATTATTGATGGTGTTGGTATTCTTTATGGTATAGAAGCGAATATTAAAAATATTAAAGGTGAAACGGATTGTAGTGAGAAAATGAGCAAGAAATTAGATATTGTGCTTGCTGGTTTTCATGATCCAGTCATGAGTTCATTAGGTCTTGTTGATAATACAAAAGCGTTAATTGCAACAATCGCTAGTGGCTGTGTTCAAATGATTACACACCCAGGTAATCCGAAATATCCAATAGATATTGCTGAAGTTGCAAAAGCAGCAGCCTCTTACAACGTTGCTTTAGAAATGAATAACTCATCATTTATTCATTCTAGAGTAGGGAGTGAGAAAAATTGTATAGAAATAGCGAAAGCAGTACGTGATGCAGGCGGATTAATAGCATTAGGCTCTGACTCACACATTGCTTCTTCACTAGGAAATTTTGATCGAGTATTAGACGTATTAGCCCAAATAGATTTTCCACAAGAGCGTATATTAAATGTAACCCCAAGAAGGGTGTTAGATTTTCTAAAATCACACGGTAAAAAAGAGATCCCTGAATTTAGTCATTTTTAATATTGGGTTAAATCAGTAAGCAGAAAGCTATCCTAAGATTAAGATAGCTTTTATGCTGTGGATAGACTTAACACTTACTGGTGAAAAACAGTTAATTCTTGTTTTAGTCTATCTGATTGTGTTTGTAATGAATCTAATGAACTAACTAATTCTCGTGTCATTGTTGAGTTAGCTTGTGTTGTTTGATCTAATTGATTTATTGCATCTTCAATTTGGGCAATACCATTACTTTGTTCATTTGTAGAAATAGAAATATCGTGGATCATTTCATTAATATTTTCAGTATGCTTAGAAATATCTACCATATTATCGTTTGCGTCCGCAGCTAATTGAAAACACTGATTTATTTTTTTACTTGAATTGGCGACAAGTACTTTTATTTCTTTTGATGCCAAATTACAGCTAATGGATAATTCTCTTACTTCTTTAGCGACAACCGCAAAACCTTTTCCGTGTTCACCTACTCTTGCTGCTTCTACGGCGGCATTTAAAGCCAATAGATTTGTTTGGAAAGCAATATTATCGATAGTAGAGGTAATATCGTTTATTTGTTCAGAGAACGTGACAACTTCATGCATATTTTCAACAACGTTAGCGAGCATTTCATTGCTTTGATGGATCATCGTATCTGTTTTTGTTACTAGCTCACAGGATGCTTGTGTATTTTCTGCATGTTGTTTTGATGTAACGCTTAATTGCCGTATTCCTGCTGAGGTTTCGAGTACGGCAGCTGATTGTTGTTCAACACGAATAGCAAGATTATTGTTCATAACAGCAATATCATTTAATTCAGAATTAATAAGGCCAGAGCTGTGATTGATGTTATTGACGATTTGTTTTATCTGATCTCGCATTTTTTGAATATTGGCAGTGAGGATGTTTATTTCAAATAGACCCTTTGTGGTCACATCGGTCGCTAATTCTCCATTACTAATATCTTCGATATTTTTCATGATAGCGTTTAAAGGTGAAATAAAGTTTTTTCGTAGTACAACTTGAACTAAGAAAGAAAAAATAACAATTAATATTGAAATGGCGATTAAGCTATAAATAATTTTATCGTACAGTAATTCGCCTTCCCCCAATGAGGCTGTGTAATAGTTTTCTAGCTGTTGATGATAGTTAGTATAGGCTTGCTCAAAATTGTCTTGATAGGTTTGTGTTGGTTGATTTAAATACTCATATGTTTTGCCTTGTTCTAGAAAGGCTAAAAATTCAATAAGTGCTGCATTAAGCTCAGTATATTTCTGCTCTAATTGTTGTATATAACTTTGATCTTCAACATTATGAGGAAAACTCTTGAAACTTTTCCATCCATTTTCAACGTGTTGAAGTTTTTCTTTAGTTTGTTGCAATAGCGAAGAGATGTCAGTATTGGCGGTGGCCATTTTATTAATGATTAATAGGTGGCGAGAGCTGGCTCTATTTAAGGTATTACGTGTTTGTAGTAGATTTTCCCAAGTATTATTTAGGAGCGATTGTTCATGATAGATATTGTTTAGTGTGTTCAAGTTTCTCTTGTAATCATTAACTGAAGAGAGAAATAAAACACAGGCTAGCCCAAGAAGTAAGATTAAAGAGCCTGTAATAAGCCAAACTAAAGTGGTTGTTTTTAAACTCGACATATTAAAAGAGACGTTTGGCAAATAACGTTGTTTGAAGTTATTAAACATGTAATGTTATTTCCTTTTTCATAAAAATATAACTGTGTAATTTATTGATTTTAAAGTTCTATTTTTACTTCCTGTAACTGGTATAGACAAAGAATTCAAAAAACAAGTGAAAATATGTTTTCAGGTCACTCTTTGATTTAATGCCATATATCCTTTTGATTTTTTCAAATACTAAAAAATAGTATCGGCATTTTATAAATATTCTTTATGCTTATTTATTGTTCTTATTTATAAATTTATTAAATGTATTGGTTGGTTTTATAACACTTTGATTTTTAATTAATTTTTCTTAAATATTAAAAGTTAAAGATAAAGAATAAAAATGATATAAAAGATACCATCTTAGTAGATGATGGTTAACCTGTTGATTTATTATTAACTTTATGTAATTTACTCGGTTGTTTTTAAACAATTAGATTTAAGTATTGTAAGTGTTTCTATTTATAAAATAAAAAAGTAATAATGATTAAAACAGCAATAAATTAAATTAATTTTTGTTTATTTAATAGAATAAATAAGAGAGCTTAAAGTTATAAATAAGCGAATGATAAAAAGAGGGTAGTAGAGAAAAAATAAGAAAGCAGACGAAATCTCTATAAACGGAAGGTTTATAACCCTTCCGCTTATAAGTAAAGATCATACCGATAATGATCCTAAGAATGCATGAAAATGTCACATAGAATTAAAGATAAAAACAATCAGTTAAAGCGAAATACCAGAGAATGACATAAAACCAAGAGACATTAATCCTACTGTGATAAATGTGATCCCTAATCCTCTCAATCCTTTCGGAATATTTGAATATTTCATTTTTTCACGTAAACCTGAGAGGGCGATAATCGCAAGTAACCAACCTATGCCACATCCTGCACCATATATCACTGATTCAGTAAAGGTGTAATCGCGTTCAACCATAAAAATGGTGGCACCAAAGATAGCGCAATGAATAGTCAATAAAGGCAAAAAAATCCCTAATGAGTGATAAAGTGAAGGGATAAATTTATCTAAAAACATTTCTAAAATTTGAACAAGTGCCGCTAAAACACCAATAAAAGTGATATATCTAAGAAAACTAAGATCAATACCTTCAACTATCGCGTCTTTCTTTAGAATAAAATGATAGATTAAGTTATTGATAGGTGTGGCAATAATAAGTAAAACAGTAACAGTAAGACCTAGTTTTAATGAGGTTTTTACTTCTTTAGAAACAGCAAGAAAAGTACACATTCCTAAAAAGAAACTTAATGCCATATTCTCAACAAAAGTCGCCTTAATAAAGATATTAAGGTAATTTTCAAGCATAAACCCTCCTATTGATATATTTTTTTACTAATTCTATTAAAAACAGCGCATTAATATAAGTGGTATCGCAAAAATATCTTTAAAATTAGATCTAAATGACATTTTTTGACTAAGAGTAAGATTTATTTGAGATAAGAAAAGTAAAATTTTGGGATAAATGTAATAAATATGGCATTCAAATATATTTTATATTTAAAGCTTCATTTTTTATTTTTATTCGGTAAGGCAAAAAAAGAGTTAGAAACGACAAAGCACCAATATCTGTTAATAGCATATCGGTGCTTAGGTGAGAATGTTTTTAATTATTTTTATAGAGATGTTTAGACTGAATAAATTTATTTATGATTTGAGGGTGTTTAACATGAGTGTTTTATAGTTATTTTTCTCGAGATCTTTTTCTGTAAACCCAAATCTTGCGGCTAAATGCTTTAATTGATCAGTGTAAAGTGAGAGTTTGTTTTGGTCGTCCGTCATAATAGCAAACTCGGCAAAAGAGCCTAATTTATCTAGTTTATCAATTGTGATATGAAACTTATCTAGAAAATAGATTTCTCTTGATTTTGTATAAGTGAGAATGCAATGGTAGCCAAGTGTCGTAAACATAGAGACTGTTTTTTCTGCATCTTCGATGCGAACAGCTTCACATTGTGATAAATCAGGACCTTTAACGATAAGAAGATTTATTCTTGAGGGTAGCATTTTTCTTATACATAAACTGATAGTTGGAGTTGAAAACTCAGTATTATTATGTTCCAGATACCAATCTGTTTCTTTATTCTCAGGTGTAAATAATGTGGCTCCTGATTGTGTTAATTCATGAATAAAACTCTTTGGATTTTGAAGGTGATATTTTAGTTCGGCTTCAAATTTACCTTGAAAGTGTTCAGACATACGTTTTCCCCAATTTAGCGTTAATGAATTATAGCGCATTAACAAGGTGTTCTTCTGAGATAAAAACGAATTTTTAGTGTGATTTCATTATTTTCTATTTTAGTAAGTTAGATAAGAATATTTAAATAGAGTAATGAATATAATTACTATGAAATAAGGAGAAGAAGATATGGTGTGATTAAAAAAGAAAGACATAAGGGAAAATAAAAGGGGCAATGCCCCCTTTATTATTACAGAACACCTTCAAACGGGTTCCAACTTTGATCATTTTTGGTTTCTTTTAAGTAGTATGCATAGTTGGCTGTTATAGCCCATAAAATGTTAACTGCGATACCTACCGCATTGATAACACCATTGTTTACAGGTAAAAAACCAATAATAGTAAAAATGGCGATATTAATAGCAAATAATGTTAATGCTTTGCGCCATAAACCTAAAATAAGGAAGTAAATAAAGCCAAAGAAAAATGCCCAGATATTCATTCCAATAAGAATACGTTTACCAAAGGAGAGTTCTTTATAAGCAGCTTTAAATTCTGGTGTTTTAGGTGAACCATATTTATCAAAAAATGAAAAACGCTCTTGCCATTTTTCAGAAAGTTCTTTATTCATTTTAATTCCTTTTACTCTGTTGATTAAATTTAGCATTAATAGAAAAGTATCTTTACATAATTTAACATTACGAACAATATAAATTTATTAAGAGATTGTCGATGTAAGTGATTATATAAAAAGTATTAAAGTGAGTGTGTTTCCAGTCATTTTTTAATAATTATCTTATTGCTTCAGAATATATTTTTAATGACCACTCTTAAAAGTAAACATGATAAAATAAAATATCATTTTGAATGGATTTTATGGTGAAAAGAATAAGAAATCTGGCTTATGGTGAATACCAGATTTCTTATGAAAGTAGGGCGTGGGTAATTAACGTACGACTAATACAGATGATTCTGCGTAACTAACCACTGAAGATGCGGTAGAACCTAGAAGATAAGTTTTCATACCAGGATTACGAGAACCAATGACAATCAACTCTGCTTGGATTTTTTTTGCGGTTTCTAAAATTTTATCGCGAGGATTACCTATAGACACGTAAAATTGCGTTGTACTATTGGGGATATCAATGTGTGATAAATTTTCTTTTAGTGTGGATAATGCAATTTCAATACGTTGTTTATCACTTGCTAGTCTATCTTGGCCTGCGAATGCAAATCCAACAAAAGACTCATAACTTGGAATGACTGATAAAAAATGAATATTCAATTTGTCAGCGACAGACAATGCTTTTAGATGAGACACAACCTTGTCCAACAAACCAAGCTCTGTAAAATCAACGGGTACTAACACTGTTTTTGTCATAGTGGCTCCTAATTAACCTTTTATTATGATTAGGGCTTTAATATTAATTTTTTGTGCATACAAATATGAGTTACCTACTAATCTTATCAGTCAAAATGAAAAACTGCACAAAAATTGAAATTATTTTTATTTTTTGAGAGTTATGTATTTTTTTATATGAAAAAAAATGAAAAAAGCTGCTGTCTGAAAAAACTAATATGTAGCAATATCAAATAGAAATCATAAAAAATAAGAAATGATAATAAGTAATGGAAAGATATTTCATTTTTCTAATGACGATTATTGTAAATATTACTTCTCATATATTTATTGATATATTAAAAAGCTTGTTTTTGAATATTTTCCAATAAGTGAAATATTATTTTTCTTTAAAATTAATCTTAATTAACTTAACTATAAAGAGAAATAAATAAATATTAAAACTAAAGAAAAAAAGCCAGTGGTTAAACGTTATATCTATGGTTTTCAATGTGTTAGGTAATCAATTGCAATAATCAAATACATATTTAGTCTTAATGATAATAAGTGCTATTTCGCTTTTAAATAGTATAAAAAGCATATTACAAATGAGATTGGTTTTTATTTTTATTACGGCTAATTAATTGAAGAAAATATATAAAACCACACTTAAATAACTATATTTTTATTTTTAACTGTGCATAATATCCATAATGTTAATTTTCATCGTAAGGAACGTAAAATATGTTACATCAAGATATGATCAATAAATTGAATGAACAGCTAAACTTAGAGTTTTATTCGGCAAATCTGTATTTGCAAATGAGTGCTTGGTGCGACGATAAAGGATTTGATGGTGCAGCTAAATTTTTAAAAGCTCACTCTCGTGAAGAAATGGAACATATGCACCGTTTATTTGATTACTTAAGTGATACAGGTGCAATGCCTTTATTGGGTGCGATTGAAGCGCCACCTGCTGAGTTTTCATCATTATCTGAATTGTTCGATAAAACTTACGAACATGAAAAACATATTACATCTGAGATTAATAAATTAGCGCATGTTGCAATGACAACTCAGGATTATTCAACATTTAACTTCTTACAATGGTATGTTGCAGAGCAGCATGAAGAAGAAAAATTATTCAAATCAATCCTTGATAAATTAGCAATGGTGGGCGACAGTGGAAAAGCTTTATTCTTGTTAGATAAAGATCTGAACACATTATCAACGTCTGCTCATGTCTAATTATTAATAAAGCTTGAGATAGCCTAAGTTAATAAATGAATTATTGCGCTCTGCTGTGAATGAATAGCAGGGCGTTTTTTATTCTGCTATATTGCCATTTCCTCCCTTTCTATTGTTGCTATTCTTATCTTTTATTTCTTCCCTTATTTGCATTGTCTGTTTTTTATCCTAAAAATGACCTATCCCATACTATTTATACTGAGTGATTATTTTACTTTTAGTTGTATTTGGTTATGTATTGAACTGTTTAGACTGTCAATATGGGTATTATATTTTCTCAAAGTGTAAAAATGGGTGATATTTGAAACAGAAACTGGTCTAAATAACATATATTTTGAGTGCTAGTTCACAACCTTTTATTTCTAATATCAAGAAGCGAAGATCTTGACGTAAATTTGCTATAAAATATTTTCATAAATAAAAAATCACCTGTAATTTAAGAGGTTATTATGTCATTAAATACACTTAAAACATCTTGGGGTAAATTATCGGCTATTGCTGTTTTATTCCTTGGTATGTCATGTCAACAAGCCTTAGCTCATGCACACTTAAAATCACAGTTACCTGCTGAAGGTGCTGCGATTGAACAAGCGCAAGCGCCTAAAGTTATCACATTAGATTTCTCTGAAGGTATTGAATTAGCCTTTAGTAAAATCAAGGTCACGAATAGCGACGGTAAAGAAATTACCGTAGGAAAACTAAGTTTAGACCCGGTTAATAACACTAAATTATTACTGCCTTTAGAAAGTGATTTAGCAGAAGGTGATTATTTAGTTAATTGGAGCGTTGTTTCTGTTGATGGGCACAAGACAAAAGGTTCTTATCAATTTAGTGTAAAATAATGACACCTGAAGACGTTTATATTTTATGCCGTTTTTTCCATTTTGTGGCAGTCATGTTTATGTTCGGACTGAGCTTCTCGGCTGCCATTCTTGCAAAAGATAAGTTCATTCCTCTTATCCAAGTTCGTTTGCGCCCCGCATTAGCCATTAGTACGGTCACTGTCTTTATTACGACTTATTTATGGATGATTGTGCAATCCGGTATTATGGGGGATGGATGGGAAGATGCTTGGTCATTTGAAATATGGGAAGTGGTATTAGGGACTTCGTTTGGTCAAGTTTGGCAATGGCAATTGGCATTAGCAACGGTTGCATTAGCCGTTTTATTTATACACCAACGTTATATTCGTAATATTTCTTTATTAATTGTTGCTTCAATTATGTTGATCTTACATGCATCTATTGGTCATGGTGCCATGTTTACAGGATCAGAAGCGATATTTTATAAAGTTAATCAAAGCATTCATCTTATTAGTGCTGCCTATTGGTTTGGTGGTTTATGGCCATTTGTCGCTTGTTTGCAATTTTTACGGAATAAAGACGAGCTTGCGGATGGAATGATCAAACCTATTATTGGTACAATGAAGCGGTTTTCACTTTTTGGTCATATTGCTGTTTTATTGGTTATTATTACCGGTATTATCAGTGCTGTTATGTTAATTCCAGGATGGCCAGCAGTACAGTTATCATCTGAATATCAAAGTATGTTATGGCTTAAAATTAGCTTAGTGGTGTTAATGCTTGTCCTAGCTGTAATCAATCGCTATGTCTTAGTTCCTCATATCCGTAAGAAAAATAACTTTCAATGGCTGCTAGTAAATAGTTGGTTTGAACTATTACTTGGAACAATGGTTATTTTTGCTGTAGCTATCTTTGCGATTAACTCACCTGTATAGATTGTTATATAATCGAAAAAACCTAATTTCTTAAGTGAGACATCCACATGAAACGTTTTTTATTTGCGGGAATGTTAATGCTTTTTTCTTTTCAGGCATTCTCTGCAGCACCTATTTCAACGGTCAGTAAGCTTCAATTTGGTGACGATTGGCCATTTACTCGAGAAGAAGTGATGCTCAATTGCCGTGCTGATGGTGCTTGGTTTGTGATTAATCCAGCAACACTGATGCAGTATCCACTTAATGAAATTGCAATGAAACAAATGGAAAGTGGAAAAGTAAAAGCACAGCTAATTGATGTTATTTTACTGCCAGATCCTAATGCACCTGAAAAGAAAAAATCAGTAGAAGTGATACAGAATGCGATTAAGTCGCTCTGTGAGAGTAATTAATCAAGTGATTGATAATATAACTAAGATTTTTTTATTTTTATCATATTGATTTAAATAATAAAAATTAAAAACAAAGATTTTTTAAATAGAAAGTGGTGTGCTATTAGGTTGTTTACTGGATCTTTACATATTGTTAGCTAATATTTAACAGTAGGTTGTGAGATAGAAAAGTTTGAGTTAGTCCTCGAACTTTGTTTATGCAGTAATCAGCAATTACTTTTTAGCGCACGGCTCGCAATGAGCCATTTCCCTAAGCCAGATAAATGATTTATCTGGCTTTTTTTATGTTATTTCGCTTTAGCATCTCGTTATGCCACTTTTAAAATCCAGTGGTGGCTATCTTTATCATAAGCATGACGATAGAGCAGAATATTTTTATCTTTCAATTGGGCTGGAATACTTGTGTTTTCATCCCATCCATCTAATTGCATGCAAAATTCTTTGTCATAATCACATGGAATATGAATATAAGTTAATTGGTTATCAGAAGAGTGTTTCAAAGTAATATCTTCAATTTCATAGCAAGCAATTTTCAACGTTGTCTTTTTCATAAATAAAGCTCCAGATTAAGCGATGATGTATTTTGTTGTATTCTGTTGGTGGCATTTATTTTACAGAATGCTTTTTGACCGAACAAAATTAAGCATAGTATAAATGGAATCTATTTCCAAAATTTTTTTTGGAAATAAAAAAAGCGGATCATTTTTTGTGATCCGCTTTAAATAAATTATCTAAAATAGAGCAGAATTGCCTAATCTTTAAGGTTTAGGGATTGCCGTTCCCCATTCATCCCAATCTTTGGGTTCTTTATCATTTAAAATGAAATTCTGTTCCTGTTTTGCTTTCGCTTGTAATGGTGTGGAAGGTGGTGTTGCGAAAGTGATCCCACCACGTATAAATTGTTTGAATGTACCACTACGAATAACGCCACCAGTTAAACCAAACGAGAAGTTATATCCAGATGAGAGCCAAAACTCTGTATTATTTCGAACAAGGTATTGATATTTTTTACTAATACGGATGTGAATTAATACTCTGTCAGACATATTTCCTAGTTCAAGACCTGTTACAGCGCCAACTTCAAGACCACGGTAGTAAATAGGTGTGCCAATTTGTACTGAACCCGCTTCAGTGGCATTTAACACAAGGTTTAATCCATCGAGATAACGTGAATCTGTAATATTAGAGGTTTGTAATTCAAATTGACGATATACACCACCATTGCCAGGTTCTGCTTTGATATAAGGCTGTATCAGTGAATCTAAGTTATCTAATCCTGATGCTGTTAATTCGGGAGTAACAACAGCGAAGCGGCTGCCTGATCTCGCAAAGGTTTTGACATAATCAGGGTAGAGAACAGCAGATACAGTCACTGCTTTTCTATCTGGTGAAAGGATTAATGATTCGACTTGTCCAATATCAATGCCTAAATAACGAATAGGCATTCCTTCAGAAAGTTTGCTTGCGTCGTAGGTTTTTAACGTAATTTGAGCGCCGATAGCTCGTGCGCTAGTTTCTGATGGATAGAGTTTGTAACGTGAAACGTTGTTATTGATATTTTCGAAATTATCAAAACTGATTGCACCTTTTAATGCACGATTTAATGGTGTTGCTTCAACAGTTAATCCTGAGCCATTAACAGATACTTTAGCAGCCCCTTCAGTCCAAAATACACTCTTTTCTGTGAGCAGATGGCGGTATTG
This sequence comes from Pseudomonadota bacterium, assembly GCA_023454395.1. Taxonomy (GTDB): domain Bacteria; phylum Pseudomonadota; class Gammaproteobacteria; order Enterobacterales; family Enterobacteriaceae; genus Proteus; species Proteus appendicitidis. The sequence goes on along the minus strand of JAEYFY010000435.1, from coordinate 1,443 downwards.
TTTTGAAATATAAACATCAATATCAAATTCATCCATTAAAGGTCGAACATCAGTAATTTCACCGACTTGGAATTGATGATAAAGAACCACTGAACCTTTTTGTATCCCAGGAAGACTTGATGCTTTTAAAGTGAGTGTCACTGGTAATTCATTACCATTAATACTGGCTTTGGCAAAAAAGTCGTTACGATAAAGGCGATACTGTTCTTTAGGTGCTCCTTTAGTACCTTGAATAAGATGAATACCTCCTTCAAGCCATTCTTGAGGTGCCGCGCCTTGAACTTCAATACCATTTAGACCCATATTGACGTTAATCCGGCTATTGGCAACAAATTTACTATTTTCATAAATATAATGTTTATATTCAGGGGCGATAATTGCATCAAAAATAACCCCATCATCACTCATATTACGCTGAATGATTTGCCCAACAGTAATTCCTCTAAAGAGAATAGGTTGCCCTGCATCAACACCCCAACTTTCTTCACTAGTTAGTGAAATAATTAATCCATCTTCGCCATATATTGCTTTACCTGCATCTACGGAGGTTGCTGATTGTAAAACGAATTGCTGGTTTTTTTGTGCTGGAGGGCTGTTTTCTGGGGAATCAAAAGCAATAGCACCATTGATTAAAGCAGAAACGCTTTCCATTTTTACTGATACACCACTTTTTAAATTAAAGCTACCTTGAAAGCCAGAGACGTTCCAGAAATGGCTATCTTGACGAATTAAGTGGGCATACTGTTTATCAATGCTTAGTTCAATAAAAATACCTTGATTATCAGGGCGAATCGCATAGCTATACACCTTACCAACAGGAACTTGGCGATAATAAACTTGAGAGTCAACATTGAGTGAGCCTAGTTTTTCTGTCGTTAAGGTTATTAATTGCTGATTTTTATCAATATTAGCTTGAGGACGAACTTCCTGAGCAATAAATTTAAACTGCTTTTCACCGTCACCCGGTAACATGCTGATATAGTTACCACCAACTAAAGCATCTAGCCCAGATACACCAGAAAGGCTGGCCTTAGGTGTAACTAACCAAAACTGTGTGTTTTGGCGTAGTGTTGTGGCGAGATCTTTGCGGATATCGGCTGTAACAATAACTCGACGTAAGTCGTCGCTTAACGTGACATCTTTAACAAGACCCACATCAACGCCTTGATAGCGAATAGGTGTTCTGCCAGAGACAATTCCTGATGCGGATTGAAAATCAATCGTGATTTGTACGCCTTTATCTTGCCAATGTTGGAAAAGCAACCAACTAGCAATAAAAATGGCGATGACAGGCAGTAGCCAAAATGTCGAAATTCTACGCTTGCGGCGTATTTGGGCTTGTGTGTCCTGAACGTCGTTTTCTTCTTGTTGCATAAGTATCCCATAGTAAACGACTATCCAACCATTCAACGGCAAGGATAGTAAGAATAACCGCAGTACCAA
>JAEYFY010000433.1 GCA_023454395.1 Pseudomonadota bacterium | reverse complement strand
ATGCTCAAGATGAAATTGAACTTATTGAAGGAGTCAACCAGCGTGCGCTCGATGCAACTCAGCTTTATTTAGGAGAAATTGGTTATTCTCCGTTGCTGACCGCTGAAGAAGAAGTTTTCTTTGCCCGTAGGGCGCTACGTGGTGATGTCCCTTCAAGACAACGAATGATAGAAAGTAACCTACGTTTAGTTGTTAAGATCTCTCGTCGTTATACAAACCGAGGACTTGCTCTTCTTGATCTTATTGAAGAAGGGAATTTAGGTCTTATTCGTGCTGTTGAAAAATTCGATCCTGAAAAAGGTTTCCGTTTTTCAACTTATGCGACATGGTGGATACGTCAAACAATCGAACGTGCCATTATGAACCAGACTCGTACTATCCGCCTTCCCATTCATATCGTTAAAGAGTTGAATGTTTATCTAAGAACAGCAAGAGAATTAGCACACAAACTCGATCATGAGCCTAGTGTTGAAGAAATTGCACAAACATTAGATAAACCAGTTGAAGATGTGAGTAAGATGCTGCGTTTAAACGAACGTATTACCTCTGTTGATACCCCAATTGGCGGTGATTCAGATAAAGCATTACTTGATATCATCTCTGACGAAAATGAAGAAGGACCGGAAGCAACAATTCAAAATAATAACCTCAAGGAAAATATCATAAAGTGGTTATTTGAATTGAATCCAAAACAACGTGAAGTATTAGCACGTCGTTTTGGGTTATTAGGCTATGAAGCAGAAACTTTAGAAGACGTTGGTAGAGAGATTGGTCTGACAAGAGAAAGAGTTCGTCAAATTCAAGTTGAAGGGCTGCGTCGCTTAAAAGACATTCTGCAAAGTCAGGGATTATGTATTGAAGCACTTTTCAAAGCATAGTTAGCCACCCAATTTCTGTTTATAGCTTTAATTGACATATTATTATTACCAAAGCCGATTAGTGGGTTTGCTAATCGGCTTTTCTTTATCTTGTATTATACAATTCAAAACGATAAAACAAGAGTGCAGTTTTGTATCTCGTTAGCCTGATGAAAACAATAAAGGAAGATATGAAAGATTATTTTTTAAACGTTAAATTAGAGCGTTGCGATTTTAGCCAAAGTAAAATCTCTCCGAAGGGAATGGTGAGATTAATCGCATCAGGTAAAAACTTTTATCTTAATGAAGCTGATTTTGCTAACTCTCAAGATTTTCTTAAACGATTAAAACAAGGTGACGAGCTTAAAATCTGTGCCGAATTATTGAAAGATGGCAGTTTCTGGGTGCAATGGATTTATCATGATACAAAAGGAAGATTGGAGCCTGAAAGAAACTTCACGCTAACAGCAAAACAACAGAAATGGTTATTGCTTGCATTTATTCTGACGCTTGTTGGCGGCTATTGGAGTTATTTCTCGATTCTCTATCTTGAAGTAAATTTCTTTATCGTTGTTTCCATGGTTATTGCATGCGGAGCCATGATGGCTGGAGTGAGTTATATCGGAGAAAAAGCTTATCGCTATTTTCAGCGCACCAGACCCAAACATAAAAAGAGAATAAAGGCGCTAGATAAAGTCATCGCTAAGCAAGATAGCATTGCACCTGATGGTGAACAGCTCATTATTACTGGAATAAAATCAGCACCATTACCTTCATTAACCTTGAGCAAAAAGTCGTTTCCTCAAATAAAGCAAAGCAAAGTACAACGAGTTAGAGGAATAATACAAATTCATAGTATTAATAGACTTCAAACACATTCCCGCAATAGCGAGACTGTAATAATGCAAATATCCTGTCTGATTGATAAGCATCCTTTTGTATTCAGTTACAGAGAGCGCTTATTTTATTCTGATCATAATTTGTTTCTTGCTGATGGTGATGATGTTGAATTGTTCTTTTGGCAAGCTGAAGATAAGAATTCAGGGCCGGTTGTCTTAGGGGTTTATAATCATACAGATAATGGCGCTTATTCAATTTCAGGACAAATGTATATTGGGCATCAACGCACTAAGCGATTATCACTGTTAATTACAGGGTTAATCAGTGCCTTTATTTTTTCAATTTTTGCCATTTTGTCTATTTCAGATGTTTACGATAACGGTAATTATTGGGATAAATGGGATTGGTTTTTTATTGGTGATACCTTTTTAGGAATGGGTATTATCTATGGTTTAATCATCAGTGGCTTTGCCTTTTTAATTGCCTTATTTTCAAATCTTTATATTTTATTATCAGAAAAAGGTAACAGTAGTTATCAAACCTATTTTTTACTTCAACAACAATGTGTTGAAAATAAAAAAACGGTTTATGTTACGGAGCTAAGTCAATGAATCCTTTTTTCCGTAAGCCTTTTATCATCATCACAAGCTTATTTATTTTAAGCTTGCTACTGTTTTATGGTGTGCTTTTTCATGGCTTTGCCTCTAAGTGGCAATGGAAAAATGAAAACGCTTCAGAGTTATCTTCATATCCTTATTCTCATTATGATTGGCGTAAGGTTTTTTATGCTGCTAGTGGGATATTAATTAAGACTGAATCTGATAGTGGACGATATGACGTAGATATTTATGGGCGACTTCACCGCCAAGATAACCAGAGAAAATATACGCTGTACTTTTCTGATAAAGAAGGCACTCGCTTTGTATCACAAGGCCAGGGTAGCTTTTATAACGCTTATTGTGTTCTTGATAAATGTGTTTTATTTACAGAGCAGGGGCGGCAAGTGGTGAACTTAGCCAAGTTTATACTTGATGATTTAATTCCTTGGCAAGAGGTTAACAATGGCTATTATCGTTTCCCTTTAGCGCTTATTGGTGGAAAATTACTCTTTTCACAAACAACATCGCAATTAGTATTAGCTGATAATAAGACGATACTGACAAGTTTAGATGAAGGGGAAAGTTGGGAATATTCTATTAATACAGAAGAGCTGGTAAAACAGTATTACGCAGAAGATTTTGGTGAGTTTACACAATTTCATTATGCCCTTTCAGGTGATTCTCTTATTATTTTTTACAATCATCATTACACAACAAACACGTTAGAAATCACGCTAAACTTAGTCAATAAAGAAGTGACAAAAACCCGTTGGCTACCATTGCGAGTTAAAGAAGTTGCTCAAAATGATAAAGGTGATATCTATTTTATTGCTCAACATGCTTCTCGTGATCTCTATTCTGTGGTTCAACGTCAAACTGATGGAAATTTAGAGACTTTCTATGAAAGTGGTTATAAATATCTAAATGATTTGATGATAAGTAATGATGATTTGATTTTAAATAAAGGTCGTAACGATGATAAAGTGACGCTGGTTTTTTCATTAAAAACAAAAGATTATACTTCTTATGAAAAAATCACTGATGATATGATGTTTAATCCTGCGTTATCTTCATTTATTCGTTTATTTGATAATTATGGCGACGAAAATACTTTACTGCTATTGGGTGAACGATTGAAATATAGCCATGCTTTAATTAATTAAAGCAGTATTATCTTTTAATTAAAACGTTATAAAAATGGCGCTGTGGAATAAACATAGCGCCATTTTTCATATTTATCATTATGACTTATTTTGTCATCTCTTTTAAACGATAAAGTTGTTCTAAGGCTTGTCGAGGTGTGAGTGCATCAGGATCGATTTTATCCAAAGCTAATTCAATCTCTGAAGGCTCTGCTTCTGTTAATAACATCAGTTGTGATGTTTCAACGTGACCAGAGCCAGAGTTGCCTGACAGCATTTCAAGCTCTTTTAATTTCTGCTTAGCTCGGCGGATCACCTCTTTGGGTACGCCCGCCAATGCAGCAACAGCTAAACCATAGCTTTTACTTGCCGCACCTTCTTGCACGCTGTGCATAAAAGCAATTGTATCGCCATGCTCAACGGCATCTAAGTGAATATTTGCAGTACCTTCTAATTTTTCAGGTAGTGTGGTTAATTCAAAATAGTGGGTTGCAAAGAGTGTCATTGCTTTAATACGATTAGCTAAATTTTCAGCACACGCCCAAGCCAGAGATAGCCCATCATAGGTGGATGTACCTCGGCCAATCTCATCCATTAAGACCAAGCTGTTTTCAGTCGCATTATGCAAAATATTTGCGGTTTCGGTCATTTCAACCATAAAGGTAGAACGTCCAGAAGCAAGATCATCAGAAGCACCGACACGGGTAAAAATACGATCGACCGGGCCAATTAAGGCTTTTTCAGCAGGTACAAAGCTACCAATATAAGCAAGCAAAGTAATTAATGCGGCTTGGCGCATATAAGTACTTTTCCCTCCCATATTAGGACCTGTAATGATCAATAAGCGGCGTTGAGGTGCTAATTGTAATGGGTTTGAAATAAAAGGTTCGCTAAGGACTTGTTCAACAACAGGGTGACGTCCCCCAGTGATTTGAATACCCGTTTTCTCACTCAATTCTGGGCGGGTATAATTTAATGATTCAGCACGCTCGGCAAGGTTAGAGAGAACATCTGTTTCAGCTAAAGCCTCAGCACTAATTTGTAATGCGGTAAGATGAGGTAATAGCTTTTCAAAAATCTCTTCATAAAGCATTTTTTCGATAGCTAATGCCTTACCTTTAGACGTTAATACCTTGTCTTCATACTCTTTTAATTCAGGAATGATGTAACGTTCAGCATTTTTTAATGTTTGACGGCGAACATAGTGCATAGGCACTAAGTTGCTTTGCCCACGACTGACTTGAATGTAATAGCCGTGTACACCATTAAAGCCGACTTTAAGTGTATCAATACCCCATTTCTCACGTTCACGAATTTCAAGTTTATCAAGGTAATCACTTGCGCCATCGGCTAATGCGCGCCATTCGTCTAATTCGGCATTATAACCAGAGGCAATAACACCACCGTCACGTACTAATACTGGCGGTGTTTCAACAATGGCATGTTCAAGTAATTCACATAATTCATCAAACTGGCTAATGCGCTTTTGTAATTCTTTAATGTAAGGCATATCGGCTTGTTCAAGCACTTGATGAATATCGTGATATTGCTGAAATGCATGACGCATACGGGAGAGATCACGAGGACGAGCTGATCGTAACGCTAAACGGGCTAATACGCGTTCTAAATCACCGACTTGGCGTAAAAAAGGCTGTAACTCAAAATAGAGCGGTTGTAATGCACTAATTGCATCTTGGCGTTTGATCAGTTGTTCACGTTGGCGTAATGGCGAATGTATCCAACGTTTTAGCATACGACTGCCCATCGGGGTAACACAAAGGTCGAGTACCGATGCCAGTGTGTTATCAGTACCTCCGGCAAGATTTTGAGTTAATTCAAGATTGCGACGAGTTGCCGCATCTAAAATAATTGAATCTTGGGGGCGTTCCATCGTGATATTACGGATATGAGGTAATGCGGTGCGCTGTGTATCTTTCACATATTGTAATAAGCACCCAGCAGCGCAGAGTGCTAAATGCGCATTTTCAACACCAAAGCCTGTTAGATCACGAGTACCAAATTGCAGATTCAGTTGTTGTCTTGCTGTTTCTGGTTCAAATTCCCAAATAGGGCGACGGCGTAGGCCTTGCTGACGCTCAATAAGCGCCATTGACTCAAAGGTTTCAGGATAGAGCAATTCGGCTGGGTGAGTGCGTTGTAATTCGGCAATCATGCTTTCACTATCTGGCATTTCAGTAACACGGAAACGTCCTGATGTGATATCTAACGTTGCATAGCCAAAAGCACCATTTTTATCTTGCCAAATTGCGGCTAAAAGGTTGTCTTGACGCTCTTCAAGTAAGGCTTCATCAGTCACAGTACCGGGGGTTACAATACGAATAACTTTGCGTTCAACAGGACCTTTACTTGTTGCAGGATCACCTATTTGTTCACAAATGGCGACAGACTCGCCTAATTGTACTAATTTAGCGAGATAGTTCTCAACGGCATGATGAGGAACGCCTGCCATAGGAATAGGTTGCCCCGCAGACTGACCTCGTTTTGTTAATGAAATATCTAATAAGCGAGAGGCTTTTTTAGCATCATCAAAAAACAGTTCATAAAAGTCACCCATACGATAAAACAGTAAGATTTCAGGATGCTCTGCTTTAAGCTTAAGATACTGTTGCATCATTGGTGTGTGGGAGTCTAAGTGTTGGATGTCAGTCATGTTGTCGTCTGTCTTAACGTATTGAATTTTGAGTTATTTGTGAAAATCTGTTGTTGCACCGCATTCGTTCTATTTCACAAGCTTTGCACGATCATATCACAAGGTTTCAGTCTGTTGTTTTAATGATACAAATATCTTTTTAGACCGAAAGCAAAACAATTTTAATCCCTATAGTATCGTTGATTAGACCTCAATGACAATCTGCACTTTTTCTGAAAACTCTTTAATTATCTTATAGTCAGCACTAAATAAGGTAACACTTATGCACTAAAAGCAGCCAGCTAAACCCTTATCAACGAAAGCCATTAAGGCGATGAAACCCAACAATAAAGATAGATCTGATACAGGTGAAAACATAGGTTCACGTGTATTTGTGGCGCAACAGACATTAAGACATTTTTCTACCGTTAGAGAAGCCCCGTTACCGAAGGGAACACTTGTTTGGTCAGATATTTCACAATTAAATGATGTCGTACAAGCGTGATTTGATTCAATAACAATTAATTCTAGTTCGTTGTGGTATTTTTTATTTTCTACTATGGCTGTAAAACGAGTTATGAATGGGTTCAATGTGAAAGTATTCAGTAATCTGTATTGCCATATAAAGCAACGATGATAAAATACTCAATCGCCAGTTTGAAGTGAGACTACCATGAAAAAAAATGAATTAATTCAAGCAACAAAACCAACTCGTACTCAACTTATTCGTTCGGTAGCAACCTCTACGGCGATTGAAACAGGGCAGGAGTCTCGTCGTCTTGAAGAAGAGATGAAAGCGAAGCGTGAGAAGTTTGGGCATTTGAAACTTGCGATTTAGTTTTCTTTTAAGGTTTCATTAACCCAATATTTCATGGGTTTATAGTTAAGGTTTAACCCTGCGTGGATTGCTGCAATGTATTGTTCGGGGTGTAGAGTCCAACTTTCATAGTCTAACGGCGGGAAACCAGCTTGTACTGCCATCACATCTGCGAGTAAGCGCGATAAGCGCCCATTACCTTCTCTAAACGGATGTATCAGAATTAATTCCACATGTACTATTGCAATAGCTTCTATGACTTGTTCTCGGCTCATATTGGTGCAGGGTGTGTACTTCACTAGATACTTTTTCTCGAATCCAGCAAGTAATGTTGCAACACGACCCGCAGGGGCAAACATAAAGCCACCCTTGCTAATATTTACTGTGCGTAATTTACCTGCTCAATCGTAAACATTCCCTAGCCATTGGCGGTGCCAACGCTGGATAAGTGATACGGTAATTTGCTCTGTGGGGAATTGTTCTTCAAAAATGGTTTGATACATTTTTTCTAACAGGACAAGCTCCACATCATTGATATCATCAACGTTTGAAAGCCCTAGCTTATTAGCCAGTACCTCTTCATCAGAGCCGTCAACAGATTTCCCTTCGCTGTTAGATACATGGTTTTTATTCATTTTATACTCGTCATACTTCTAAGATTGCAGCCTTTTTGTGAAAATATAGTTGACTGCGTTCATTCGTACTAGTCATATACTTATATATTCTCCTAGACTTTTTCAAGAAATAGATTCACTTGTTACTTAGCTGTACTCGATATTTAAGTGCGTAACATAAAGAAACCATTTCTTTTACGGTATAACTCGCATAAAAATAGTCAGCTCGTGTTTTTCAGTTTTTAAGGCGTGTGAAAAAATCAAGAGTATGTAAGAGTAATAAGGTATCTTATGGATAATTAGATAAAAACAAGCCAGTCATATTTTTATCAATAATAAATATTATGAATTAGAATTTATTCATCCATTTTCTGATGGAAATGGTCGTATGGGGCGATTATGGCAATCTGTTATTTTAAGTAAATGGCGTGCTGAGTTAGCTTGGTTGCCTGTTGAAACACTTATCCAGCAACATCAAGATGATTATTATCGAGTATTGGGTGAAGCTGACAAATTAAGTGATAGCACCTGTTTTATTGATTTTATATTAAAGCTTATCGCCCAAGCGTTAAAAGAAGGAATTGAAAATAGCTAATATAGAGTATCTATATTAGCTTTAAAAAATATTTATAAATATATAAAATTATATTTAAGTAAATACACCTGCCAATTAACTTTTAATACTCTTATAAAGAGTATTATTGCAATGCTTAAAATTAATTTAATAAACAATAGTCATTAATTATTAAACTCATTATAGTTTATATTGAGTTGATTACTTAATAATATAATGAGGGATTATGAAAAAGAGCATATTGGCATCGATAATAAGTCTTTTATTAATATCAGCAGTAGGTTGTGATAATTCAAATGAAAATTCGAATACAGGAACACCTTCGCAAGATAAAAATAAAACAGAGCAAATAACACAATCTAAGCCTGATCCAAAAAATACTCAATCTGATGAAGCTACATTTAGTCAAAAAATTGAAAAAGGTAATTTGTGGTTAGCAACTTTTAATGAAGATTTTGGCACTATTATACAGAAAAAAACGGGCAGAATTTCAGGCACAATTAACGTTAATCTTTTAGATAATACCAAAAATATCCTAGAAAATTTAAGTTCTGACAAAGGTAAAACAATTGATATCACACCTTTTAAAGTGCTTGAGACTGAAACTGATCAAATAAAGAGAATGAAAGCCAGTAGTTCTATTATGTCAGTAAGAAGCGCTTTCTCTATGCATTTAAGTGAATCTGGTGCAGAACGTGCTCAAGAGTCTTTTGAATTTATGAAAACATTTTCTCCTACGCTCCCAGAATTAGACGCTGTGGGTAATGCTTATGGTGAAAGTTATGTTGATTTATATCAGAAACTGCTGAAGTTGGGCGATTATCTAGTTGTAAAAGAAACTTATCGTTTAGATGATTTTGCACAAGCCAATACTTTGTATGAAGATGTGAAAAATGCTTATGCCAAACTAATCGATGAGAAAGAAAAAGCCGCTGAAGCATATGAAAATTATTATCAGGCAATGCATATTGAAGAGCTTGAATTAGTGAAAAAAGAAGGCTTGGTTGTTCGCTATCAAATTATGCAATCGTTGGATACAGTAACCAATACGCTTGATTCAATAAATCTCGATAAAATTGATGTGGCTGCACTCTCTGCTGCAATTATCAAAATTGAAGCACAGTCAATTGAACTAGAAAAAGTATTTGGTGATGAAGCATTGCTGAATAAAGAAAATATGAAAGGTACTGATTATTCGGTTAAAGAGTATTTAAAATTATATCAACAGCTTGTTATTGAGTTAAAAGTATTAGAGAAAAAACTCAATGAGAATAAAGATATATCAGGTAGCATTAATACGATTTCAAATAAATATAAATATTTGATAGAGAATTATAATTCTCTAATAGCGAAGTAATATTTAGGCTATAAAAATGTAAATCGCACTTTAATAGTGCGATTCTTCTCGCAAAAATTATCTTTTTTACTGTGTTTAATTAAACATTAAATGATTATTAGAAAAAGATGATCCAAACTAATACTCAGAAGAATCTTGAAATAGAGTGGAGTGCTAGGAAAAAAACATTAAGAATGTAATCTATCTTTATATAATAAAATTATAAGTTAATGGTAAGTATTCATTATTACTTTAAAACTCTACTTTATTCTTTATTATAGTTGCGCTATTTATTTTGTTCTTTGGCTTAATTTTACTGATAAGAAAATGTGTTTCTATCAGTGTAATATAGGACTATCTATATGGACGTACTACGTTTTTTACTTTCCCTCCCTTTTAAACTGCTCCGTTTATTTGGGGGGATCATTGTTTTTTGTATACGTCTTTTAGAGAAGATACTTAGCCCATTTATAGGGAAAATACAATGGAGTACGCCTGTTTGGATAGACTTTGTTACCCGCCACTTACGAAAGATTGAAAATGGTGTAGTCGGTCACCCTAAAACTACATTAACTGCTATTATTTTTCTGATTATTGCGTCATTTGGCAGTTATTACGGTTATCACAGTTATCTCAATCGACCCGTTCCTATCGATGTAGCTCCCATCGTTGTACAAAATGTTAATGTAAAACTTATTGGTCCAGTACAAATCGATTATGCAAATGATAACCCTCAATCACAGAAAATCATTTTATCTTTTTCTCGGTCTGCAGCACCTATTACGCTTATTGATAAAGAGGTAACTGAAGGTGTGACATTAACACCAGCAATTGAAGGTAACTGGCGGTGGCAAAATGGTTCAACCCTTGTTTTTACAGCCAAAAAGCCTTTTGCTATGGGCAGTGAATATAAAATCCAGCTTGATGAAACTAAATTGTTAGCACCACAATTTTCATTAAAATCAAATAAGTATGAATTTAAAACAACCTCTTTCGATTACAGTTTAGGAAATAGTGAGTTTTATCAAGACCCTCAAAATCCATCTCAAAAACATGCCATAATCAAGATCTCTTTTAACGCTCCTGTCGATATTCAGAGTTTTGAAAAACGCCTTTCAATGAAATATGGTGATAATGAAAAGCTGAAATATGTCATTAATTACGATAATAAAAAACTAACGGCTTGGGTTCACTCAGAGCAATTAGCGCTAAAAGATATTAATAGCAAGGTCTTTCTTAAAATTGAACCGGGTATTGCTACGACAGTAACCGCTAATACAACAGCAAAAGAAAAAACCTATCATGTTGAGATCCCAAGTCTATACAGCCTTAATGTTTCAAATATAGAGAGTGAACTGGTTGAGTCTGAAAATGGAAAAGATGCGCGGGTACTTATCATTTCATTAAGTGATGAATTAAATGAGAAAGAGATAAAAAATGAAGTTTCTGCGTGGTTATTACCTCAACATAATTTGGAATTAGAAAATACTGACATTCGCCAAGATGAAGACGATTATTATGATTGGAACCTGAATGATGTCAGTAAAACTATTCTTGCTCAGTCAGAGAAGTTAACACTTGAGATGAATGATAATGAGCAAGAAAATCAAGCCACTTTTGCTTTTAAATACAATGCGCCAGCTTATCGCCACATATTGGTTAAAATTCCAAGCGGGATAATGTCTGTTGGCGGATACCAATTAAAAGAAGATCGCTACCAAATCGTCAGTGTGCCTGACTATCCGCAAATGCTGAACTTTGTTTCTGAAGGTGCTTTGCTGTCCATGACGGGTGACAAGCAGATCACTGTTTCTGCTCGTAATTTGCCTGGGCTACAACTTGATATAAAACGAGTTATTCCAAGCCAGTTACAACACATCGTTTCCTTTAAAGATAAATATTTTACTTCAACACGATTTGATCGCCTTAATGATGAATATTTCACGGAACACTTTACTTATCAAACAGCACTGAATAATGAAAATAAAGGTGAAATTCAATATAAAGGGATTGATTTAAGTCGCTATTTATCTACTGATCCTAATACTAAGCGTGGAATATTTTTATTAAAACTGACTTCATGGGACCCGGATAAAGCCTCAAGAACAGACGATGAAGACGACGAGTATTATGAAGATGACGAAGATGAAGAAATTTCTGATACACGCTTTGTTGTTGTCACAGATTTAGGGATTATTGCTAAATCATCAATTGATGGTTCTCGAGATGTTTTCGTACAATCTATTTATAACGGTGCGCCTGTTAGTGAAGCTAAAGTCTCAGTGATTGCTAAAAACGGAACAACGTTACTGAGTAAAATGACAAGTACTGATGGTCATGTCGCTTTCCCTAACCTTAAAGATTTTAGAAATGAGCAGACAGCGGTTCTCTTTTTAGTTGAAAAAGATGGCGATATTTCATTTTTACCTACAAATGCTTATTACGATAGGCAACTTAGCCTATCTCGTTTTGATATCTTCGGTGATGACACCCCAAGAGATCCTCGTACTCTCGATAGCTTCTTATTTTCTGATAGAGGCGTTTATCGACCGGGTGAAACTTTCAATATCGGTTTAATTACACGTACTTTTGACTGGAAAACAGCTCTTGAAGGAATACCTTTACGCGTTGAAATTCGAGATCCTCGTAATACATTGATGTTAAATCAATCTATGGTATTAAACGAGTTTGGTTTTAACGAATTAAGCTATACCACATCAGAAAACTCGCCTACTGGAGATTGGAATATCTATCTCTATTTAGTAGGTAAAAATAATGAAGATGCCAGTTTATTAGGCAGTACAACAATTGTGGTTAAAGAGTTTGAGCCAGACTTGCTTAAAGTTGCACTTAATCTGACGCCAGATAGACAACAAGGATGGGTGACACCTTCTGAATTAAAAGCTTCAATTGATGTACAAAATTTATTTGGCACTCCAGCACAAGATAGGCGCGTTGTTTCCAAATTAACCTTAAGACCAATTTATCCTAATTTTTCACGTTATTCTGATTATCGATTTTATGAAAACCGTCGTAATCACGACAGTTTTGAAACTGATTTAGAAGAAACAACAACAAATGCAGAAGGGCTGGCTGAAATTGATTTGGGGTTAACATCATATGATGATGCTACTTATCAATTACAACTTATTTCTGAAGCGTTTGATGCTGGGAGTGGTCGTTCTGTGACGGCTGCTGCGCGCGTTATGGTATCTCCTCATGATTATCTGGTTGGCGTAAAAGCAGATGGAACGCTTGACTATATTAATCAAAATGCACAGCGCAACCTCAATTTTATTGCGATTGATCCGACATTAAAGCAAATTGCTCAAGAGGCATTAACGTTGGAGCGCTATGAGCAAAAATACCTCTCTATTTTAACTCGACAAGATTCGGGTGTTTATAAATATCAATCTAAACTCAAAGAAGTGTTTATTGATGATGTCCCACTTTCTATTGATGAAAAGGGAAGCTCTTTTGCATTAGAAACACAAACACCGGGTAACTTTGTATTATTAGTCAAAAATAAAGAAGGTAGTGTACTTAATCGCATTAATTATACCGTTGCGGGTAATGCGAATGTGACTCGCTCACTTGATCGTGAAGCAGAGTTACAACTTACTTTGAATAAAGACACATATAAAGCCGGTGAAGAGATCGAAATTGCTATTAATGCCCCTTATATTGGTAGTGGCATTATTACGATAGAAAAAGATAAGATTTATCATTGGCAATGGTTTACATCTTCAACCACAAATTCGGTACAAAAAATCCGTGTTCCTGCGCAATTGGAAGGTAATGGCTACATCAATGTTCAATTTGTTAGAGATATAAACTCTGACGAAATATTTATGAGTCCACTTAGTTATGGTGTTGTGCCGTTTAAAGTCAGCCGTGAAAATTTCCAAGCCCCAATCGAATTAGAGTCACCAGATGTTATCAAACCGGGCGATACTTTACCGATTACGGTAAAAACAGATACCGCACAACAAGTTGCCGTTTTTGCTGTTGACGAAGGTATCTTGCAAGTTGCTCGATATAAATTAAAAGATCCATTGGATTATTTTTTCCGTAAGCGTTCATTAGAAGTTGAAACCACACAAATACTGGATCTTATTCTGCCTGAATTTAGCAAAATGATGTCACTGGCTTCAGCACCGGGTGGTGATGCGGGGGAAGGTGTTGATCTCTATCTGAATCCATTTAAGCGTAAGAAAGAAGAGCCTGTCGCTTATTGGTCTGGTATTACAAAAGTAGATGGAGAAGCTGTCTTTAACTACAAAGTACCAGAGTATTTTAATGGCAAAATAAGAATAATGGCGGTATCTGTTACCCCAAATCGTATAGGGAACACGCAACGTTATACGACTGTGCGTGATGATTTTGTATTAAGCCCTCATATTCCTACGACTGTAGCACCTAATGATGAATTTGATGTCACTTTAGGTATTGCAAATAACCTGACTGATCTTAATGGTGTGGCAACAAAACTCGATGTGACGATAACACCAGAGCCTCAATTAGAGGTTATAGGACAGAGCAGTTATCAACTGGAATTAGGTGAGAAAAAAGAAACGGTAGTTTCCTTTAGGCTAAAAGCGAAATCACAATTAGGTAATGGTGCTATTACATTCTCAGTGAGCGCTGAAGGCAAAGTGACTCAAAGGACTGTAGATCTTTCTATTCGCCCAGCTTCAGCTTATCGCACCCAATCAAGTTTAGGTCGTATGGATGGTAAAGAGCAGAGTGTTACGTATATTCGCCAAATGTATGATGAGTATGCGCAAAGGGATGCGCGTGTTTCTTACTCGCCTTTAGTACTAAGCAGTGCATTGGCGCAATACCTTGCTAATTATCCTTATAATTGTTCAGAGCAAATAACAAGTCAGGCAATACCGTTGTTATTCCATCAACGTAATCCTGAAATGAAGGCGATATATTCACAAGATAAAATCCGTACTCAACTTGAACAGACAATGGCGACATTACTAACTCGCCAAAATGGTCAAGGTGCTATCGGAACATGGCGTTCAACACCATCGACTGATCCATTTGTGACTTTATATGTCGTTCAATTCTTACTTGAGGCACAAGAAGCGAATTACCCTGTATCTGAAACGCTTTTGCGATCATCCAACGAATATTTAACTAAGCTTGCCGTCAATACAGGGTTAAATAATCAAGATGAACTTAGAATGCGTGCTTTCGCTGTTTATTTATTAACACGCCAAGGTAAAGTGACTACGGGTGAAATTGCGGCGATCCAAACACGAATGCAAAAAAATTATCCAAAAACATGGCAGAGTGACTTAGGTGCTTTATATCTGGCAGCTTCTTACAAAATGCTAAAGATGGATAAACAAGCGGATGAGTTATTAAAACCTACATGGCAAGAGCTAAGCAAAGCTTATAGCAAAGCGTGGTGGTCACATAACTATTTAGATCCTCTGATCCAAGATAGTACAAGACTGTATTTGATTGTGACGCACTTCCCAGAAAAAGCGAAGGATATTCCGCCACAACTACTGGAAAATATGGTAAGGAGCTTTAAGGAAGAGCGCTATACCA
This sequence comes from Pseudomonadota bacterium, assembly GCA_023454395.1. GTDB lineage: Bacteria > Pseudomonadota > Gammaproteobacteria > Enterobacterales > Enterobacteriaceae > Proteus > Proteus appendicitidis. The sequence continues at coordinate 5,352 of JAEYFY010000433.1, read as the reverse complement.
CGCAATCATCTGCAATGAGTATCTTGGCGTTAGAGCATTACACTCAACAGATCCAAAATATGACAACACCGACACAACCATTAACAGTGAGTGTAAAAAGTGGTGAAAATCCACCCGTTGTTATTTCATCTATGACAAATGCTACGGCGATAGGTCAGTTTAAAGCGGGCATTAAAGAGATTTTATTTAATAATCCAACGAATAATGCGGCTTGGTATGTTGTGACACAATCTGGTTTTGATAGCGAACAACCTAAAGAAGCTCTTTCACGAGGATTAGAAATTTCTCGTGATTATGTGAATGAAAAAGGTGAGGTTGTTAATAGTGCAACCTTAGGTGAAAAGCTTTATGTACATATAAAAATCAGAGCGAATGCAAAACAAGGTGTGAATAATGTAGTGCTGGTGGACTTACTTCCAGGTGGCTTTGAAGTCGTACAACAATTAATAGAGGATGAATCTAACCCTGACGTTGAATGGTTATCCCCAACAGGGGCTAAAGGAACGCGCTGGTCTCCAGAATACAGCGATATTCGAGAAGATCGTGTCATTATTTATGGTACTGCAACTCAACAAGTACAAGAGTTCGTTTACCAAATTAAAGCGACTAATTCGGGAATATTCTCTATACCGCCAGCATTTGCAGAAGCCATGTATGACAGGGAAATACAAGCATTAGCGATCGGTAAAGGTGCTATGACTGTCAATAAACCGATGCAAAATAATGGCAATATAAAATGAAATTAATTTGTGTTTCAGGCGCTTGTTTCTGGTTATTTTAGAATGGCGAGAAGCAAGCGAGTTTTACAAAATATATTGATGGGGGGCTTTTTAGTCGCCCTCTTTTGTGTAGGATTTCGCCTGTTTCCACATCCAGCACTATCAGAAGGTTTTTTATCTTCAACAGCCTATTATGATAGCAATGGAAATCTACTACGTTTAACACTGGCTAACGATGAACGTTATCGGCTATGGACTGATTTAGACGATATTTCGCCCTTAATGATAGATAGTGCTATGCGATATGAAGATCGCTGGTTTTATTATCATGTTGGATTTAATCCTTACAGTTTAATTCGGGGTTTTTTTGTCAGTTATATTTATGGTGAGCGATTGCAAGGTGGCTCCACAATTACAATGCAACTGGCTCGTATGCACTGGCAATTAAATACACGTACTGTCGGGGGAAAATTTGTTCAGGTATTACGGGCTATTCAATTAGAACTCAGTTATTCAAAACATGATATTTTAGAAGCTTATTTCAACTACGCCCCTTATGGGCGAAATATAGAAAGCATTGGTGCTGCAAGCCTGATTTACTTTAATAAAAATCCTAAAGAATTAACATTACCTGAAGCGTTAACACTTGCCGTATTACCTCAATCACCAAGTTATCGAATCGAACCAAATAGTGATGGTATTAGCCTTTCTTTAATGAAAACGCGTAACCAGCTTTACGACTATTGGTTGGAAGAACATCCTAACGATGCCGATTTATCTGCACTATTTCAATTACCACTGCGACTACGCCAACCTGAAAAAATGCCCTATATAGCACCTCATTTCATCGAGCAAATTGAAAAACAGGAAAAGTTTAATCCAAGAAAGCCCACCACTATAGTCACAACGATTGATCTCCCATTACAAAAATTAGTTGAAAAACAAGTTGATGCATTTATTGAACGAAATAAACACCTTGGTGTTAAAAATGCTTCGGTGATCCTTGTTGATACACGAGATATGGGCGTTAAAGCGCTAGTTGGTTCGGCTGATTATTATAATGTTGATATTCATGGGCAAGTTAATGGTACTAATGCGAAGCGTTCACCGGGATCAACATTAAAGCCTTTTATCTATGCATTAGGGCTAGAACAAGGCATTTTACATCCTCGAACAATGTTAAAAGATGTACCTTCTACTTTTGGTAGCTATGCACCAGAAAACTTTGATTTACGCTTTTTAGGGCCGATCTCTGCCACTCAAGCGTTAAATTACAGCCGAAATATCCCTGCCGTGTCGATAGCCTCTCAACTGAAAAGTCCAACGCTTTACCAGTTTCTACAAATGTCAGGTATCAGCAATATGGCGAGTGAAAGGCATTATGGTCTATCACTAGTGTTAGGGGGCGGTGAAATTACAGTACAAGAATTAGCAAAACTCTATGCAATATTAGCCAATCGAGGTCAACTGAAACCGTTAAGGATGCAAAGTACGGATGCTATTGCTAAACCTATTCAGTTATTAAGTGAAGAAGCGAGTTTTATTACACTGGATATGCTAAGCCAACATCGAAGACCTGATGATACATTGGCACAAAAATCGATGACATTACCCATTTATTGGAAAACTGGAACATCGTGGGGATTTCGAGATGCATGGAGTAGTGGGATCTTTGGACCTTATGTTTTAGTTGTTTGGATAGGTAATTTTGATGGAAAAGGGAATAGTGCATTAATCGGAGCTGAAGCAGCCGCACCTCTATTTTTTAACATCATCGATAATATGGTTGCAGATTATCCGAATTTAAAAGAGCCTAGATTTAAGCTTCCTGAAAATATTAAACAAGTCGATATTTGTTTGGCGAGTGGTAATTTACCTACGCCATGGTGTCAACGTAAAGGCAAAACATGGTTTATACCCGGTAAATCACCCATTAAAGTTGATACAATTTATCGACCTCTAGCAATTGATAAAGTGACGGGAGACGTTGTTTGTCCGCCCTATAATGAAGATCAGGTTAAGATTGAAATTTTTGAATATTGGCCTTCTGATTTAGCTAAAGTATTTGCTCAAGCTGGGCTGCCAAAGCGAACACCGCCTTCTACTGCTCATTGTAAAAATGGAGATATGGCAATTACAGGAATGCCGCCTCGTATATTATCACCATTACGCAATACCACTTATACGTTAAGACGTACTTCATCACCAAACACATCAATTGTATTTAATGCAACAACAGATAATGACAGCAATATTATTTATTGGTTTGTTGATGATGCTTATTTAGGAAATAGTACAAATCAACGTTCAATAGAGTGGTATCCGAAAGAGAGTGGTCGCTACCGTATTCGTGCAGTAGACGATAAAGGAAGAGCGGATACACGAAATATTCGTGTTGATATTATTGGTGTGATTAATAAACAAGAAATCGAAGCATATTAATATTGGCGTTAAAGTTTGTAGGTTTTACTTAATGATTATCTTAACGCCAAAATATTAATTTCTATCGTTATCTTATTCTGACTATTAACTCACTATATTGTTGCGAGATAATTATTAGGTAAAATATTGAAAAATTTATTTTATCTTGTGAGCAAGGAAGAAATAATCAACATGAAAACTAGAATTCTAAAATTAGCCTTATTAGGCGCATTAGCATTACCTTTAGTGGGATGTAGTGATGCAACACCTAACTGTAATAGCTCTGAAGCCAAAAATTTAGTGATTGATATTACAAAAGATGAATTACGTGATCAAAAAATGGCGGCCGTGATTGATCAAATTAAGATCAAAGTAGAAAGCGTGCGTACTCGTGAACATGATGAGAAAAGAGATACTTACTCATGCGCAGCTGAACTCTCTTTTGAAGGTAAAGGCGGTAAAAATTCAATTCCGATCACTTATACCATTGAAAGCACAGATGATGGCAAAGAATTTTACGTTAATGTTTTCGGTTTATAATTGATTTAGAGAAAACCAATAATAAAAAGTAGATATATAAGTAACAAGCCTATATATCTACTTGTAATAAATTACGCTAGATCATCGAGAAATTCAGGTGATGGAACAAAGAATAATGTGCCCGTTACAGGGGTACTGAATTTAAGTAATTTATCTGTATGGCCTTCAGGTGTGCCTGCAAACATATTTTCTAGCATACGGTTAGTTGTTGAAAAATAACGTGCATAACCAATAAAGTAAGTACCATATTCATTTTTAGATGGATTAGAAAAAGGCATATTGGCTCTGACAATTTTTAAATCTTCGCCGTTCTCATCTTGAATATTGGTGACAACATTATGTGAACCGGGTTCTTTTTCTTCATCGGTTAACTCCACATCATTGAATTTGTGTCTACCAATAACTTTCTCTTGTTCGATAAGAGGCTGTTTTTCCCATGCATCCATATCGTGAATATATTTTTGTACAAAGGCGTAACTACCTCCTGTAAATTCAGGATCTTCATCGCCAATAACGGCATAAGAAGCACGCTCATCTTCATATTCTGGGTTTTCAGTTCCATCGACAAAACCAATAATAGAACGCCCATCAAAATATCTAAACCCATGAACTTCATCAACAGGCGTAACAATATTCTTTAGCTTTTGGCTGATGATAGAGGCTAATTCGTAACATGCTGAAACTTTGATAGCTCGAATATGGAAAAAAATATCGCCCGGAGTAGAAACCGCAGTATAAGTGTTACCTTTAATTTCTTTAAAGGTATTTAGCTCTTTGGGTTTTGGCTGATTAGGAAATAACGTAGTCCATGCATTTGCACCGAATCCCATAACACAACTTGTTTCCAATTCAGGAAAGCGTGTTCTCATACTACGTATCAAACCCGAAAAATTATTACAAAAATCGATCAAAGTATCGCGGTTTTCAGGTGAGTGGATGAGGTTAAAAACTAAAAAATAAGCATTCTCACAGGGTGATTTCGTAACATCTTGGTATTTCATAGTGATCCCTAAATGACGAATAAATAATAGATGAATAATAATTAAGCTATATTTACAAAATATTGTTTTTTAGTTTTACACCAAAACCCTCTCTATTACAAAGAGAGGGTTTGATCTTTATTCGGATTTTTATAAATAAACTGTATTGTAAAAGCTATGGTTTCCTTTTTTATGACGCTAACACACTGAGTTAATATTTTCATGGCTTTGATAAACTAAAGAGAGATGTGGATGTTGCCATAAACTTGCAGGCGTGACAGTGGTTCTTTCCCACGGTATTTGCCCAATAAACCATAATTTCCAAAATTGTAATTTGGCATTAGGATTTTTGCTTAATAATTCTTGGAATGTTTCTATTTCACCAATACGAATAGAGAGTGCTGATTTATAAATATCAAAAACAAACTTAGAGCAGAACTGACGGGAAGAGTCGTATTTAAACCCCGTGTGGTAAAGCTTATTTAATCTTTCAGGAACTTGAGCAACAAGTGCATTTTTTTGCTCATCAGAGAGTTGTGTTGATAGGCGGCGTATTGCATAACGTTTACCCGCAGAGCGGTTAATAAAGCGGGTTAATGTGGTTGTGGTTGAGAGTGGAACTCGACTTTCGGCAACTAAATAATCTTCGCCATTATGACCAATAATAATGCCAACATGATTACTCCAGCATA